>JAGRJB010000476.1 GCA_020442965.1 Pseudomonadales bacterium | reverse complement strand
CCTCGATTGGAATGTGTTGCACGGCGTCGAGTTTGACCGCGTCGGCGGCATAGAAAAGCGGGTTCTTCTTCAGCTTGACGTACGCGTTCGGCCGCCGCTCCGCGAGCACGAACGGCCCGTTCGAGACAATGTGCTCGGGCCGGGTCCATTGATCGCCCCACTTGGCGATTACGTGTCGGGGCACCGGCAGTGCGCGATGCACGATCAAATCAAGAAAATACGGTGCGGGATGGGCGAGGCTGACAACGAATGTGTTCGGGTTGGGGGCGCTGATGCCAAGTTTGGTGAGCGGCAGCTTACCGGTGTTCACCTCACGGCCATTCGCAATCGCGTACAGGAGCGAAGCTGAAGCCGCCGCCATCGCCGGATCGAACAAGCGGTAGAAGGAGTACAAGAAGTCCTTGCTGGTGATCGGCGTGCCATCGGACCACTGTAGGCCCCGACGCAACTTGAACGTGTAACGCTTGCCGTCCGGCGATATCGTCCAACTTTCCGCCGATCCTGGCTGCACGTTTGCCGCAGCGTCCAGAGTCGTCAAGCCCTGGAACAGATCCTGCGCTATGTTGCCGTCCTGTCCGTAAACCCACAGCTGCGGATCGAGTGTCTGCACGTCACCGATCGATGAGCGCCGCAGCACACTCTCCGCAATCGCGAAGCTGCTTGTAACTAACCACCCCGCCAGCGCAAGCAGCGCGACCGTCCGCAGCCTCACGAAATCTCGAGGCTGACGAGTTCGTAGCTCGTCATCATGTAGCCAGACACCCAGGCCTTCAGCATGATGTAATGCCCATCGGCTGTGGTCCACATCTCGTACGCCGGATGCTTGCCGGGCTCATTGCGCGTCTCACCCTCCTCAATCTTGTCGCTCTCGCCGATGCGGAAATGCAGCGCATCAAAAGTTCCCGCACCGACCGTGAGTTTCTCGCGGCCAACAAAGCCGAGGCGTAGACCGATCGGATGACGCATGATCATCGGGCCGGTCGCGCCGCGGTGATCGAGTGAACATAAGTACAGGTCGGGGAAAAGCTGCATCTTCGGCCCCTGGTCGAGAGCCGCAATCTTGCATAACAGCCCGTCCGCGGCGATGGGGTGCGTGCCGAAGACACGCGCCGGCGCAGATAGCGCCACGCGCTGCGATATGCGGCCTTCGTTGACCGTGTACCCTTCGCATTCGAACTCCCGGTCTGTGAACCGGAACCAACTCGAACCCACGAACCGGTTGCCCACATCGATTCGCACGAAACAATCCGCAGGGAGCCAGTTCGAGTCAAACGACAGGGTCACGTCCCGCATGACGGCTGGCGCGTCGTCGATTTCACAATGCGATTGCAGCGTATGGCGGCCATCCGCATGCGCAGTCACCGTGAAGTATTCGCGGCCGCGCTCCTGGCCCTCGCGGCCGGGCTTGTCGCTGGTGTAGTGGATCTTGCCGCGAAATGATTTGTGGGGCATTGCCATGATTGTCACCTTCTCTTGACTAACGAGTAACGAGGGGTTGGCGAAAGAGCCTTTTGCGCGCCAGCAGTTCAAACCACGCGGCGAGTACCGGACGAGCGACCGTGAAATCGTAGCCGGGGTCGAGACCCACGCCGCCCGCACCAAGCTGCGCCATTTTGAGGCGCATGAACAGCAGCGCGCCCATGGTGCGCATCTGACCAATGTCGAGACGTGCATAGGTCGGAATGTCGCGCTCTATCTGATCAAGAATATGCATAACTTTGCCCCAGCACCGTGCCAAGTAGTCTGGGCGTTGCTGCTCGCGCGGCAGCCAGGCTTCGACGATCATCAGCACGAGCGTGTCGAATAGTCCGTCCGCCATCCAGGCCTGCCGCAATGTCCTCCAGCGCTGCGGCCCCTTCGCGGGGTACAGCTTACGGCGTCGATGCAATGAATCAAGATATTCATAGATCACCGGTCCGCCCGCCAGATACTCGCCGCTCTCCAGGATCAACACCGGCACTTTGCCGAGAGGATTGATAGTCGGCAGTTGCGTGTCGGTGTCATAGGGACGTGTCGGGACCAGCTCCAACTGATCAGCGACGCCGACATACTGCACCACGGATTCGACCGTATGTACGTAATCGGCGATCGGCGTGTACAGCAGCTTCAGCATGGCGTTCGTCTTTGCATGACGGCATGATAACCCGATGGATGTCAACTCTCTGCCACCCGCTCTGCTGTGGACACTTGGTCTCGCGTTGATCCTGATCGGCCTGGTCGGAACTCTGCTACCGGCACTACCGGGTGTGGTCGCGATCTTCGGCGGCGTGTTTCTGATCGCGTGGATCGATGGCTTCGAGAAAATCGGTGTATTCCCGCTGGTTGTGCTCGCCGTACTGACGTCACTTGCGTTCGTTGTGGACATCGTGTCTGCCCTGTTGGGCGCCAAGCGCGTGGGCGCCAGCAGGACTGCGCTCGTCGGTGCCGCACTCGGCACGCTGTTTGGCCTGCCGTTCGGGTTGTTTGGATTGATTCTTGGTCCATTCGCGGGCGCAGTCATCGGCGAGTTCATCACACGTCAGCGACTCGACGACGCTGCGCGGGTTGGATTTGGCGCATGGATGGGGCTGTTGATCGGAACGCTCGCCAAGCTCGCGCTGGCGTTCGCGATGATCGGCGTCGCGATCGCCGCCTATGTGATCGACTGACGCTGCGCTCGATCGGGTGCCTGGCAACCGCACACCGGGCACACCCTGACACTGCTTGGGGAAACAGCTGTTGCGCTGGGGCAACGACAATCGACAATGATTGCCAATCGTTTCGACTTGTACTATGGTCGCGACGTGTCTTATGCGCAACAGTGGGCGCTGTTGGCGCCTTGAAGGACTGTCATCCACTTTCTCGTCGGGGGATCAATACAATGAGTAGACGGCATTACTTGGCCGCGTTTTCGGCCATGTTCGCGATTTCGCTAGCGACGCAGGCACCGGCGCAACAAGGTGCGACCGCCCAGTCGGGCGGGCCAGCGCTTGAAGAAATTGTCGTCACAGCGCGCAAGCAAACGGAGCGCTTGCTCGATGCGCCGTTGTCGATCACGGCGTTCAGCGCCGACGACATTGCTGAAAAGGGCTTCAAGGATCTTGAAGACGTCGCTCGCAGTGCCCCGGGTGTTCAGTACTCCGCGCAAGGCGGCCAGATTCCCGGTCGTTACAACTCCGCGATTCGTTTTCGCGGTATGAACGTCAACTCGGACTCGCCTTCGTTGCAGCTCGGTGCGCTATTCGTAGACGGCGTATATGTGCTGGGTGGTACGCAGTCGATTCCGATCGACGACGTCGAGCGCATCGAGGTGATCAAGGGTCCGCAGGCGGCGCTCTATGGCCGCAGCACGTTCGGTGGTGCCATCAACTACATCACGCGCAAGCCTTCGTTGACCGACTACTCCGGTCGCCTCAGCGCGACCGCAGCCAATTTTGGTGAGAGCGACATATCGGCCAGTTTCGAAGGACCGATTGTCAGCGACAAACTGGCGTTTCGGGTCGGCGGTCGCTTCTACTCTCGCGGAAGAGTCTTCACCGCAACCGATGGCGGCGCTTTGGGCGAGGAGTCGAGCAAGACCGTCTCACTGGCGCTCCTGGCGAAGCCGATCGATGCGTTGACCATCGAATTCAGGGGCTTTTACGGCCTGGATGAAGATGGTCCGGCGGCGGGCGGCATGGTCCAAGGCTGGCGTAACGATTCGTGCACCGGCCAGACGATCGCCACACAGGATCCCGTCACACCGCTCGCGCATCCTCGCAACTACGTTTGCGGTGCGGTCCCGGAGCAAGGTCAGGCGATCTCGGCGCTCAACAACACGCGCATTATCGATTCGACAACGTCGCTGTTTCCATTGCAGGCTGCCCTCAACGGCGTGCCTAGCTTTGTCTACGACCGGCTCGCGGCGCAACCTAACGACCCGCGCATCAGCGTGCCGGCCATCGATCACGTCGGCCTGATTCGCGACCTGTCACGGTTTTCGCTGAGTGGTACGTACGAGTTTGCGGGCGGCTATCAGGCAACGGCGGTCGCTGCCGTGAACCAGCTGGCGGCCAACTGGATCCGCCCTTTCGGTCTGACCCAGCCGGCCATCTGGTGGTCTCGCGATCCGACCGATTCCAAGGACGAGAGCTACGAGATTCGCTTCTCCTCGCCGTCAGATCGGCGCCTGAGCTGGCTCGCTGGCGTTAACTACTACGATCAGACGTTCCTGCAGTCCGGCTCGGGCGGCGACTCGATCTGGTTGTGCGCCAACTTTAGCCCGTTCGTGCCGGTTGGTAGCCCGTGTTCCCGCGTCAGCCTGCTGTTCCCCAATAGTCTGGCGCAGAACACCGATAAAGTTACGACGCAAGGCTTGTTTGCCTCCGTGAATTACAAGTTCACTGATCAGTGGTCCGTTAGCCTGGAGGGTCGCTATCAGAAGGACGAGACGACGAAGGCGATCCTGACGGCCTCGCCAACGAAGATCGAAGACACGAGCTTCCTGCCACGCGCTATTTTGCGCTTTCAGCCAACGCCCGAGACCAACATCTACACGAGCTACGCGCGCGGCTTGCTGCCGGGCGCCATCAACGGCGAGGTGTCTCAAGCTACCCCGCGTGAACTGGCGCAATACCAGGCTTTGCAGCCGGGTCTGCCGGGCATCGTCGAAGGCGACAAGATCGACATGTTCGAGCTCGGTTGGAAACAGCAATTCTGGGATCGACGTGCGCAAGTCAGTCTGGCGGCTTACTACGCCAAGTGGGAAAGCCAGAAAGGACGTTCAGCGTTTCAGATTCAGGAAGACTGCGGCAGCTTCGCGCACGGTGGTGTTAGCGGCGCTATCGCGTCGCAAGGCTGCCCAAACGGCGCGACCGGACTGCCGGCGGTGCTCAATGGTCTACCGTACAAGAACACGCGCAACGCGGTCGTACCAGGCTCATCCAAGTTGCGCGGCCTCGAGTTCGAGGGCGCCGCGCGCCTGACCGATCGCTGGGATGTACGCGGTACGATGACGTACGCGAAGTCCGAGTACGATCAGTTTCTGTTCAATTTCGTGCTGCCCATCGCCGGATTCTCCGAGATGAAAGGCAATTCGAACGCACGCTTTCCGGAATGGTCTGGCAATCTCTACTCGGGCTATGAAGCTCCTGTGGCGAACTCCGACTGGTCGTGGTTCGTCAACGGCGATCTGAGCTACGTTGGCAAGACGTTCGTCGATGAGAGCAACCTGGCCTACTGCAAGGCGTACACCTTGGGCAATCTGCGCGCAGGTGGCACCAAGGACAACTTACGCATCGAAGGTTTCGTCAAGAACGTCTTTGATGACGATAGCTGGACGGCGTGCGCGCGCTGGACTGATTTCGACTCCGCCCCCACCCTCAACCAGCTGACCCAGTATCAGGGCATTGCCGTGTCACCGCAGACGCCGCGGCAGTACGGCATACGCGTCAGCATCAAGTTCTGATCACGACCACGCATTGGTCTTCAACAGAGCCGCCCGGTGAAAACCGGGCGGCTTTTTTTTCGCTCGCCTGAATCGAGCTGTGGCGGTGCGGGGCGGGATCAGCGACACCGCGCGCTCGTGCGCCCGATGGCCTGGTCGTCCGGACATTATGTGATTGAGACCAATTCATGCACCATCGCGTAACGTCGCACCGGCGTCGTTCGCAACGGCCGGCGTGGTCTGCGTCGGACGACTGATCGAGCCGCCGCAACCAACACTGCACGCCAATTGCCGTGCGCGACCAACAGATCGGCAAAGCGTTGCGCTTGCAGGTAGGTTGTACTATTGTCATGACGTCTCGCGCGGAAGACACTCGCATGTGCCCGTCACTTGTCTAGACGCGCTGAATTAACGATCGTCATTTCAGACTCTCGAGGTTTCTCTCATGAATTGCAAAGGTCTCACTGTTGCGGCGGTCGCACTGTTCGGCGCCGCTGGACTGTCGCTGCAGGTGTCTGCGCAAGACGCTGGCGAAACCACCCAGGCCACCGGGGGCCTGGAGGAAATTGTCGTTACTGCCCGCAAACAAGAGGAGCGTTTGATCGACGCGCCTCTGTCGATCACCGCATTCAGCGCGGCCGACATTGCCAAGCAAGGCTTCAAGACGCTCGAGGATGTGGCGCGGATCGCGCCCGGCGTGCAGTACTCACAGCAAGGCGGCCAGATTCCAGGGCGCTACAATTCGGCCATTCGTTTTCGCGGTATGAACGTCAATTCGGACAGCCCATCCATGCAGCTCGGCGCGCTCTTCATCGACGGCGTGTTCGTCCTGGGAGGCACGCAGTCGATCCCCTTCAACGACATCGAGCGTATCGAGGTGATCAAAGGTCCGCAGGCGGCTCTTTACGGACGCAGTACGTTCGGCGGCGCTATCAACTACATCACGCGTACGCCGTCGCTCGTCGAGTATTCCGGCACCTTGACCGCGTCGGCCGCGAACTTCGCGGAGAGCGACGTATCGGCTAGCTTCGAGGGACCCATCGTCACCGATCGCTTGGCGTTCCGTGCCGGGGTACGTTACTACACCCGCGGCCGTGTGTTCACGGCGACCGACGGCGGAGCTCTCGGAGAGGAATCCAGCAAGTCGGCCTCACTAACACTACATGCGAAGCCGGTCGACGCTTTGACCATCGATTTCCGCGCTTTTTACGACGTCGATGAAGATGGCTCGATAATGGGTGGCCTGGTGCAGGGTTGGCGCAATGACAGTTGCACCGGAACGACGGTGGCTACGCAAGATCCGGTGTTTCCCGTGGCCTCGCCCAAGAACTACATCTGTGGCGCCGTTCCGGAACTCGGGTCCGCAATTTCGGCGACGGGCGGTCACAATATCATCGATCAGGTGACCAGCCTCTTCCCGCCGCGAGCCGCACTCAACGGCACGCCGAACTTTGTTTACGACAGCTTGGTCAGGAGGCCGAACGACCCGCGCGTCAGTGTGCCCGATATCGATCACATTGGCCTGGTGCGCAACCTGTCGCGCTTTTCGCTGGCCGCCAAGTATGAATTCGCCGCTGGCTACCAACTTGAAGGCCAGGCTGGACTGAACCGGCTCAAGGCGAACTGGATCCGCCCATTTGGGCTCACGCCGCTCGGCTATTGGATGTCGCGCGATCCACAGGATTCGAAGGACAAGAGTATCGAACTGCGAATCTCATCGCCCGCGGACGCCAGATTGACCTGGCTCGCCGGCGTGAACTACTACGACCAGACTTTCATTCAGTCCGGTTCAGGCGGCGATGCGACGTGGCTCTGTCTCTCGGTTGCGCCGATGGCGGTTGGTGGCCCCTGCTCAGGGGTGAATTTCTTCCTGCCCAACAGTCTCGTACAAAATACCGACAAAGTGACTACTCAGGGCATTTTTGCATCGGTCAATTACCAGTTTACCGATCAATGGTCGACCAGCCTCGAGGGCCGCTACCAGAAGGACGAAACCAAGCGAGGGATCTTTTCGGCGACGCCGGGAAGGATTGAGGATACGAGCTTCCTGCCGCGCGCGATCGTCCGTTTTCAGCCCACACGCGAGACAAACATTTATGCAAGCTATTCGCAGGGCGTGCTGCCCGGTGTGATCAATGCGGAGGTGTCGCAAGCGACACCGCGTGAGTTGGCGCAATATCTGGCGATAGATT
>JAGRJB010000475.1 GCA_020442965.1 Pseudomonadales bacterium | reverse complement strand
TCATCGACCACGATGCCGATCGCAAGCACCATCGCGAACAAAGTCAACGTATTGATCGAAAAGCCGAATAACAACAGCACGGCAAACGTGCCAACGATGGACACCGGCACAGCCAGCAGTGGAATGATCGACGCGCGCCAGGTCTGTAGAAAAATGATCACCACGATCACGACTAACAGTATTGCTTCCAGCAATGTGGTCACGACCGAGCGGATCGATTGTCGAACGAACATCGTGGGATCGTAGTCGACCGACCAGTCTACGCCCGGCGGGAAATCCTTCGCCAGTCGCGCCATGGTGGCCCGCACCTCGTCCGACACCGCGATGCTGTTGGCGCCCGGCGCCTCGAAGATGATCAATGCAAGGCTACGTACGTTGTTGCTCAGGGCCCGCAGCGCGTACTCGGACGCGCCAAGTTCTACTCGCCCGATGTCGTTGATCCGGGTCAATTGCCCCGCTGCGCCCGTCTTGACTATGACGTCCCCGAACTCCTGGATCGTGCTGAGGCGTCCCTGCACATTGATGGCCACCTGCATATCCGCGCGGCCCGACTGCGGCGGCGCTCCGATCGAGCCCGCTGAAACCTGGATATTCTGCTCACGCAGCGCGTGCACGACATCGCTGGCCGCGATGTCGCGTGCAGCTAGTTTGTCGGGATCGAGCCAGACGCGCATGGAATAGTCCCCGCCGCCAAGCGGTATGACTTGCCCCACGCCCTCGATCCGATTGAGCTCATCGCGAATATGCAGCACCGCATAATTACGCAAGTACAGATCGTCATACTTCGGATCTTTGGACTTCAGAAACACGGCCATCGTGAGGGTCGATGAGGCTTTAGTCGTCGACACACCAAGCTGACGCACCGCCTCCGGCAACCGGGGCAAAGCCTGGGCGACGCGATTCTGTACCTGCACTTGCGCAAGATCGACGTCGGTGCCGATCTCGAATACGACGTCGAGCGTCATGATGCCGTCGGACGACGCCACCGACTTGAAGTAGATCAAGTTGTCGACGCCGTTCACGACCTCTTCGATCGGAGCAGCGACCGTCTGCGAC
This sequence comes from Pseudomonadales bacterium, assembly GCA_020442965.1. Classification (GTDB taxonomy): domain Bacteria; phylum Pseudomonadota; class Gammaproteobacteria; order Steroidobacterales; family Steroidobacteraceae; genus CADEED01. Next base: position 144 of record JAGRJB010000475.1, on the reverse strand, counting down.
AATACGGTTGGGTTCGCGCCCGGATAAACGGCGCGTACTTGTACCGTCGGCGGCGTAACCGCCGGATACTCACTGATCGGAAGGGCTGGAATCGCCAGCAACCCTGCGAGAAAAATGACTATCGACAGCACGCCCGCGAAGATC
>JAGRJB010000474.1 GCA_020442965.1 Pseudomonadales bacterium | reverse complement strand
CCGACGACGCCGATCGGCTCGCGGGCGGTGTAGGCAAACAGCTGATCAGGGCGTTTGCCCGCGCCGGCGGAGGGCATCGTGTTACCCATGATCTTGCTGGTCCAACCAGCGTAGTAGCGCAGTAGCTGCGCAGCGAAGGGCGCACAGCTCTCTCCCATAATGATCGGCATGCCGTTGTCGAGCACAGCCAGCTCGGTAATCATCTGGCGATGCTTCTCGAACAACGCAGCGAATCGCAGCAGCACCTGAGTCCGCTGGTCGGCAGTCATCTTGGACCAGGGTCCGTGCAAAGCGCGCCGAGCCGCGGCGACGGCTCGATCGATATCGCCTGCATCTCCAAGACCAACGCGAGAAATCGGTTTCTCAGTGGCTGGATCGATAACGTCTAGCTCGCCGCCGCCGTAGTCGTTAGTTTCCTTGCCGTCGATCCAAAGACCGTGCTTGCGGTCGAGAAACTCTTGCGTGGCGACTGAGATCATCTAGCGGCTCCCGAGGGTTCGTGGGCGGCCTTTGCCGCCGCGTCGAGTCATTCTACATCGTTGACGAACGGCGTCGCTGATCCGCTGGCCGCAGTACGACTTCGAGCATCGCAAAGTAGCAGGCCATTCCGGAGGCTCATGCGCACAACTGGTCAATCGCCGCATGGTCCGGCGAGGAACGTGCGAATCCGGTGCGCCGCGACGATGCACTCGGCGAGCGGCGCGACCAACGAGATACGCACCCGATTGCGTCCTGGATTACCGTCCGGGGTGTCACGCGCCAGATAGCTACCCGGCAGGATGGTCAGATTCTGCGTCGCAAAGAGATCGCGGGTGAAGACTTCGTCGTCACGACCGACATCGGTCCAAAGATAGAAGCCACCGGCTGGTTCGGTCACGGCAAGTGCGGGCGACAGTATCGGAAGTACACGGCCAAATTTCTCGCGATAGAGGAGCCGGTTGTCACGCACATGCCGATCGTCCGACCAGGCAACCGTGCTTGCAATCTGCGTCGGCACCGGCATCGCGCAGCCGTGGTAGGTACGATAAAGAAGAAACGATGCCAGCACTTCCGGATCGCCAGCGACGAAACCCGATCGTAGGCCGGGAACGCTCGAGCGCTTGGACAGAGAATGAAACACTACGGCTCGCCGAAAGCGTTCGTTGCCATCGGCCTGGCAGGCCTGCAGCAGTGATACGGGCGGCGCAGCGTCGTCGCGGTAGAGTTCCGTGTAGCACTCGTCGGCCGCGATCACGAAATCGTAGCGCTCGGCGAGCGCCAGTGCCTTCTGCAAATAGGCGCGCGGCATGACCGCACCGCTGGGATTGCCGGGGTTGCAGAGGAACAGCAGAGCGCAGCGTTCCCAGATCCGCGCGGGAACGGCGTCGAGATCCGGCAGATCGCCTGTCAGTTTCGTCGAGTTGAGATACCAAGGCTCAGCGCCCGCTAACAAGGCAGCACCCTCGTAAATCTGATAGAACGGATTGGGCATCGCAACCACGGGCTTGGCGTTGCTGTTCGTCGGCACCACAGCCTGAACGAACGCAAACAAGGCCTCCCGCGTCCCGTTTACCGGTAGCACCATCGAGGCTGGATCGATCGCCGCGGCGCCTAGCGCGAAGCGCCGCTCCAACCAGCCGCCGCATGCCGCGCGTAGTTCCAGGCTGCCGAGCGTTGCGGGGTAACTATCGAGCTTGTCCAGGCTCTCGCGTAGCGCGTCAATCACGATGGCGGGCGGTGCATGCTTGGGTTCACCGATCGACATCGCGATGTGTGAGAGATGCGCCGGTGGCTCGATGCCGCGCTTCAGGCGCGCGAGCCGCTCGAACGGGTAGGCGTGCAGCTTGCCGAGACGTTCGTTCATCTTGCTACCAGTCGTTCGGTTCAGGCAGCGGCGACGTGCTGCTCGAGAGCCGCGAGCAAGTGTTCCTGCAATTGTCGTGCGGCCCCGTCATCGAGCGGCGTGCCAGAGAGCGCGGTGAGATAGAAGACGTCCTCCGCTCGTTCGCCTACCGTTACGATCTTGGCACCCAGGAGGTCGACGCGATCCTGCATCAGCACCTTGCCAACGTCGCACAACAAGCCTGGCCGGTCGCCGGTGATCAGTTCCAATACAGAGCGGCGATTGCGTTCGTCCGTCGTCACCGAAATCTGCAGCGCTGTACGGAACATACGATGCTGTCTTGGCAGGCGCCTTGATACCTCGTGGGGCATGGCGTCGAGGCGTTGCAGCGAGCGCCACAGGGCGTGCTCGATTTCTTGCCGCCGTTCGCTGTCCGCAATAGGCGTGCCGTCCTCTTCGAGCACGTGATACACATCGAGACT
>JAGRJB010000473.1 GCA_020442965.1 Pseudomonadales bacterium | reverse complement strand
TTGATCGGGTAAACCTCGACCGATTCATCGATCAGTGGGTTGTGCCAGGCTTCCATGATCGCGCCGGTCATGAGGTCTTTGTAATAGCCGACCTCGCGCCATAGCGCTTTGTAACTACCGTCGCTCTGTGGTTCAGTACGGCCGATACCAAAGCCCTCCACATCGAACAATGGCTTGATGATCTGCTGGTCGCCAATCACGGTGAACACACGGCCGCCGTACCAACCGACTGAAGTGGCCTTAGGGTCGAGTGAGCGGGTCATGCGAATGTAGGTGCGCAGGTTGTCAGCAGGGTCCAGCGGATCGAAACCGGCCGGGCCGCCGGTTCGCGAAGTACCTGCCAGGGCGGTGGTCGTGGGAGCAGCGCCAATCGATGTCGTTAGCGCGGCACCCGGCACTGCGATCGCGGCAGCGCGCAGGAATTCGCGTCGACCAAAGGGGGCTTGCAACAGTCCGTTGAGCATACTCATGGTTCTTCCTTCATAACGACGAGGCCATCTCGATCTGCGCGGAGCCAATGCTCCGGCTCAAACGTGACTTCGCCAAACAATACCGCAATAGCGGCAGATCCAGTGCCCGCGCGTGCAGCACGCGGTGGCCAGACACCCAATGCTCTGATCCCTAGCGGCAACACGGTAAGCTCATCTATATCGCGTACGCAGCCGTTCACAATGATGCCCGCCCAGCCGCTTTTGGCGGCTCTCGCCGCTAGGTGACCGCCGACATGCGCGCAATCGAGTACGCCGCCAGCGTCGACCACCAGCACGCGACCAATGCCCGATTGCCGACTGGCGTCACATATCAGCCCATCGTCACGCAGGCAACGAATGGTTGCGATGGGGCTGTCGAACGCGTGCTGAGCGCCGTAATGCAGCAACGGGGAGCGGCAGATTTGTACTGCGCCACGAAATTGATCGTGCAGAGCGGCAGTGGCAGTGCTCATCCAGCGGCCTGTTGCTTGCGCAGCTGTTCGGCAAAGGTATCGTATTCGTTAGTGCTGGATTTCCGCTTGGCCGACCATTGCGTCGCAAAGCCGCGCGGGTAGTTAGCGTCACCATCGCTGCGACCATCGGCTGACCACACAAGCGGGCAGAGCGGGCCGCGCGGACGTTCGCCCGCGATCATCTCGTCAAAACTCACACCGGCCAAGTTGACGCAGTCGGGCCGCGGATCCCAGCGGATGTCATCACCAAACATTCGCAGCGATACCGCGATGCGCCAGTGGTCAGTGGGATTGCCGTGTGAGTAGTGCAGCGTCCAGGGGTGCACGATCAGCAGATCGCCCAGGTCCATGTCCCAAGTGAGAAAGCGCACGTTCGGATCCTTGCGTAGCGGCTCGCAGTCCACATGGGGCACGCGGTCGGGCGGTTTGATCATCTGGCGAGCATTTGGCGAGAACAACCAATAGCGCACGTCCTGCGTCTGTGAACCGGCAATGCACTCGAGGGAATTTGCTTTAGTCACTATGGTGAGCGGCATCCAAAGTGACGGCACCATCTTGCCTCTGACTGGCCAGCCCATGCGGTCAGTGTGCCAGATCGTTTTCTCGTCGGATTGAGGTGCTTTCGCAAATAGTTCATCAAAGAAGAAATGTGCCTCCGATGAGCCCATTATCTCGCATGCGGCCTGAGCGAGCGGCGATTCAAACACCAGCTTGCGAAATTCGGGAATGCTGCGCGCCATATAGCGGCCGGGGTAACTTGGCAGCAGTCCAAAATCCTCTTCACCAACGGCGATGCGTGTGGCGATAGGTGCTAACAGATCGATCCAGTCTTTGTCACAGACCTGCCGCAGGCAGACCGCGCCATCACGGGCATAAGCGGCTTTGTCTTCAGCGGTGATGGGGCGCAGGGGCTTGCGATTGAGAGCCATGACAGGTGCTCCTGAGGTGTTGCACAAATACGTACTATCGGGTGCGCGCTGCTCCGATTGCAGCAAACCGTACGAAACCGTGCAAATCGATCTTGCAGTATGTGCCATAGCTCAGGCGCATGGGGCTGCCATACGCGTCAGGCATAGGCCTGCGCCGCAAATCTATTGTGTGGACGGAGTAAGCTGTCAACAATCGCTGCATGACTGCCAAGGACACCGTCGCCCCCGGCCGGCTCGTAGCCATCGGCGATGCCGAGATTTATACCGAGACGCGGGGTGCAGGCGAGCCGCTCCTGCTGGTGGCTGGATTGGGTGGCAGCGCGAAATTCTGGCATGCGCAGGCTGACGTCTTTGCGCAGCGCTACCAGGTGGTGCTGCATGATCATCGCGGCGTCGGCCGGTCCAGTTCGACGCGCAACGTGCAAGGTGCCGCGGAATTGGCTGACGACCTGCTGCGCGTAATGGATGTCTTGCAGATCGAGAGTGCTCACTTGGTGGGTCACTCGACAGGGGGCGCAATTGGCCAGCATATTGCGTTGCGCGAGCCGCAGCGGCTTAAGTCGTTAGTGTTAAGTGCGAGTTGGGCAGGTCCCACGCCCTTGTTCGAGCAGACCTTCAAATTGCGTCGCGACGTACTGACGAAATCCGGCGTGCAGGACTATTTCATGGTAGGCACACTGCTGGCTAGTCCGGCGTGGTGGCTGGCTGGTCGATTCCAATCGGGCGATGATTACTTTCGCGACCGAGTCGCCGATTTTCCAGGACTTGACGTCGAGATGGGGCGACTGCATGCTGTCATGGCGCATGATCTTCGTGATCGCATCGGTGGTATTCGGGCGCCTACCTTCGTGATCTGCGCGCGCGACGATCAACTCACGCCGCCTGGCATGTCCGAGGAGCTTGCCCGAGCGATACCGGGCGCGGAGTTGGTAGTATTGCCCGAAGGCGGGCATTTCTGTCCTACGACGGTGACCGCAATATACAATGCCAAAGTGCTGGAGTTTCTGGCGCGACATGCCATCGCCGTTCCGGTCGCTGCCAGTATCGCGAGCTAGACGATGGCTGCTAATCCATTTCATCAACCGTCCGCGGTCGTATTGGGGCCGGAAGACGGTCGTTCCTTCTGGCAGCCGCTCCCATCGCGTGGCTATGTCACCGTCAAAGTCACCCCGGATACGATGCCGTACGATGATTTCTCGGCCGGCGTTCAAGTTTTGCCGCCGGG
>JAGRJB010000472.1 GCA_020442965.1 Pseudomonadales bacterium | reverse complement strand
CAAGGCGTATGAACTTGAGAGTTGGCTGGAGCAGCTCGCTGCCACTCACAGTGTTCTACCGATGAATACCCGGTGTTTCCGTCGCTGGGCGAAACTGATGCGTCGTCAATCGAATACTCTATACGAAGACGCGATGATCGCCGCCACGGCGCTTGAGCACCGCCTGACCGTCGTGACTCGCAATACGAGGGCCTTTGCGCCCTTTGACTTGCCGGTGCTTGATCCATTCACGTAGTGCCAGTCGTTTGCTGCAATGCTAGCGCTGATGTGATTTGACCCGTGGCCAATTGTTTGAGAAACGCAGCGTCGCAGCCGGCTTCCCTTGTGGGGTCGGTGTGCCGCGGGTTCAAGCAGGAAAATATGGAAGCGGAATACTAACTAATACTGCTGTTGGTGGAACCGTCCGTTGTCATTCGCGCCGGTCCGCCGGCAGCCGCAACTTGCCGGGGTAATCGTGTGGGTAGCGGAAAATTGATCCTCGCATTTATCGAACTCAGTCAATCGCTCAAGCGCCAGGTTTGACTGCCACACTATCCGCAGCTTTTCCACTATTTATCAATAATTGAAAGACTATTGATAGTATCATTTCAATTTAATTCGGAAGGTGTTAGCTATGGTGACGGACGGAGCGTCGAGGCCGCTTTTTCGACGATTTGACGTCGTGCAGCGGCTTGTACGACAAGTTGGCAGACGACTAGCGAGGATTGTGCTGCGATGAACCTGTCGATCTGCGATGTCGTTGAGGCCGACGGTGCGCTCGCGAGAGCCGCCCTCAGGTCATCGATGCAAGTGTCTTGCGGCAGCGCCACGAACTCCATACGCCAGGCTTTGCCAGCCATGAGCTCTGCGGTTGTCACGGGCATGACCAGAACTGGTAGCCGAGTTATTCGTAGAGCCGCAGCACACCTGGATTGCTCGTAAACGGATCCAGTCTGATGGCAGCAATCCCCAGTGCCGAGCCTGGCGCCCGGCATATCCCTTAAAAAGCCGCGCATCGTCGCGCCGATGGTGATCGGGATGCACGATCAAGCGATGCACGACAGCAACCGACACGCCGCGAAGGTCGGCCAGGCGTGACGACTTTCCAGGGCACTCATCAGACAGATTCCTGTATTGGCCACCATGTCGATGCAACCGATCTTGAACTCGGGGCCCGCTACATTCAGTTTGCGCGCCGCTACGCTCGACGGATACTCACAGATGGTAGGTGCCGGCAATCCGTTGGATGTGTGTGCATCCCCGACGCAAGCGTGTGACTGACGACGAAGAGTCGCACGGTTGTCTTCAATCTAACAACTGGTGCGACCAGATCTTGCCCCTAGACTCGGAGCATCCAACGGTGCACTGCCGGCTTGCAATATTGAAGTTGACCCGGTATCCGCCCGCTTCGGTAGCGCGGGGACTTAAGTTGTCCTCACTCTGCGGCATCGGCGACCGTCATTGCTAGTGCGTGGATCGCTCTGGTGGCCACTTTGTCGCCACCCATGCTGTCCCCAGAGTTCGTCACGACCAGCGCGCCGTTGCCGGTCACGGGAAATAGCACGACCAGCGCATACCAGTTGCCGTCTGAGCCCGCATGCGTCAACGCGGGGCCTTTGAGTTTCATCGGGCTCTCCGCGGCGCCCCAGCCCAGAGCCGAGCGCGTATCGCCCTGGCCGGTATGCAGGAATCGGTAGGTCTCGCGTGCCAACAATTTCCCGCGACCGCTCTCGCCCTGCATCTGATCGATACAGAAGCGCGCCCAGTCGCGCAGGGTCATGCGCATGCCACCCGCCGGCGCGAACATTCGTGGATTGGCGTCCGATGCTCGATCTGCAACGCGTCCGTCGACATGGCCCGCCGGTTCGTGCGCGCCGCCAAACTGATCGAAACTGACGTTGCGGATCTGCAGTGGCTCGAACACGTTTGCGACTATGAGGGATTCAAACGATTGCTGTGTGGCCGACTCCGCGGCAACGGCCGCGAGCAGTGGACCCGTGTTCGAATAGGCAGGTTCGCCGCGCTTTGCTGTGACCGGCGCATCGGTCAGCGCAGTTGCCACGTAGCGCAGGCGCTGTGTCGGCAATGCTGCGGTGTCGTCGTAGAAGCTATTGAAGAAGCGCAGGTCGTCGTGGTTCTCGGGC
>JAGRJB010000471.1 GCA_020442965.1 Pseudomonadales bacterium | reverse complement strand
AACGCCGCGCGCGAGCCCGAGGTGGTCGATCTCGCGAATTTTCTGATCGCGATGGGCGCGCAGATAACGGGTGCCGGCACGGACAAAATCGTCGTGCGAGGCGTCAAGAAGCTGCACGGCACGCACTACGAGGTGCTCCCGGATCGGATCGAAGGCGGTACATACCTCGTCGCTGGCGCCATGACTGGCGGCAATGTTCGGATCAAGCGCGCCCGTCCGGATCATCTGGATGCGGTCGTTGGCAAGCTGCAGGAAGCGGGCGTCAAGGTCGGCGTCGGCGATACATGGGTTGAGGTAGACATGCGGGGCAAACGCCCCAAGTCCGTCGACGTCCGCACCGCACCTTACCCCGCCTTTCCAACCGACATGCAAGCGCAGTTCGCGGCCCTCAATACGATCGCCAGCGGCGTCGGCACGATCATCGAAACGATCTTCGAGAATCGCTTCATGCATATGCTTGAGATGCGTCGCATGGGCGCCGAGATCCGGCTCGAGGGCAACACCGCGATCATCAAAGGTGTACCGCAACTTACCGCGGCGCCGGTGATGGCGACGGACTTGCGTGCGTCAGCGAGCCTGGTACTGGCAGGGTTGGTCGCTGAGGGGCGCACCGATATCGAGCGTATCTACCACATCGATCGCGGCTATGAGGCAATCGAGGAGAAGCTGGCGCAATTAGGCGCGCAGATTCGGCGCGTGCCTAACTAGTTCTTTCGACGCTATCGGAGTGTCGGACCGGGCGCGCGAGGAGGCCTGGCTGCGGCGAACTGGGTCGGGCGCGCTGCGCGTACCCTCGAGCGAGCGCGCCCCGGCAGATGCTCTGCGAGTAGCGCACACGCGAGTTACGCACGCGCTCGCAGCCGCGGAGTTGGAGGGGTAGACATGCCACCGGGCCACCGGGGCTGACGTTCCGAAACCATCCTCCGCGCGATCACTGGCGCCGGATTGCGTCGGTCCTACCAATCACGATATGGGATTTTTGACGGAAGGATGCGTTTTGAGCCGATAGTGTTCAGTGCGGGCCAGAGCCCTGATGCGTTGGCGACGAGCTGTTTGACCGCTGCGAGAGCTTCTGCCCTATGGGGCGAAGGCCCCACAGTGATCGAAGTAATGGGAGTCTCTAGGCTGGACAAATCAGCTTTGACGTACGGTACCAGGAACGTCCGGCCAAGACGGAACGACGTCTCGAGTTCCTGTTTTCCCCATCGCATTTTTGGGGTGGTGAAGAGCCGCCACTCTTTCTCTTCGTCAAATGCGGGGTGCTTGAAATAGGGTAGCATCGCCTGTGCGACGTCCTCGTTGAAGTGGTTGAAAACGCCAGGTACCACGCGACTTGGATTGCGGCCATTTTCGCTTAGCATTTTGCCGAGCTCGGTTGTCGGGCGCTCATTTGCATCAGACAACTCATCTAGCACGAAGGCTCGCAATCGCCCCGCGGCGACTCTTTCATCGTATTCCGCGGCTGTGAGCTTAAAGCCTTCGCTTGCGGCTTGCGCTTGCAGCGCGCTCACACGAAATCCAATTGAAAACCTCGGCCCGACTCCCGAGTAGCCTCGCCACTGTGCCAGGTTGTCTCGCTGCGTGGAAAAGGACGCAACGTACGCGGCTCGATAGCCCGATGGGATCTCATTGCCTGCTTCAGACTCCTCGCTCTCTGCCACTCGACGCATCTCCTCGAGACAACTAGTTGCGACGCGCTGTGTGGCAGCGTCAACGGTTGCGTCGGAAGTGAGTTCTTCGAGTACGCGACGATAGAGATTGCGGCCAATTCGATACTCGGACGTGTCGTTCAAATATGAGATATGCGTGCACCAGATGCACTTGCTAGCAAGAATACCTAACAACCCTTTCCCATCTGTGTAGTGATAGATTTCGTCAACCACAAGAGCCTCTCCCGAGGGCCACTGAAAACCAACGTGAAGGGCTACTGAGCAATTGCGGCTCGTGCCGCACTGCTTGAGCGCTGACGTTTGAGCGTCACGAGACCACTGCGCAGCGAGGCTGGGTTGCGGTGGGCGAACTGGATCGGGCGCGCTGCGCGTACCCTCGAGCGAGCGCG
>JAGRJB010000470.1 GCA_020442965.1 Pseudomonadales bacterium | reverse complement strand
CGCGACATCTCGCTTGCTACGGCGCCGATCTCGCGCCAGCCTGAGATCGAGGTGTTTCGTGCGCTGCGCGACGGTGTTGAGCGCGTGCTCGACGACGTACGGATGCAAGCGCGCTCGCCGCACTAACAAGCGCTCCAGCTGCGGGCGTACGTCGCGCAGGAAACTTGCGGCGGGTTTGCCGTCGGGGCGGCGCACCGGCGTTGCAAACACACGCGTCAGACGCTTGTCGTAGCGACCGTCCGTCAAGTCGTAGCGGGCGAGTTTGCGCCGGTAATGAATGCCGAGAGTCTGCCGGTTCTTCGCGACCGGCTCGACCGCGACGCGGCTGCGGCGCTTGGGCGACTTGTCGCCGATTTCTGCCATGAGCGCGTCGACATACTCGAGCTTCTTGAGCGCGGGCCAGCCCGCATAGTCTCGTTGCCAACGCGCGCGCGGTTGCATCCACACGGCGAACGTCTCGGCGAAGTCCTCCGTGGGGTGGCTCTGGGCATACCAATGACCGAGGTGCAGCACGTAGCGGCGGCTGCCGGGTCGCGAGGTGTAGACGCTCGGGTATCGTCGCGATGACGGTCCGAATACGGCGCGCCAGTCGGGCCGATGGCGCAGATCGTAGGCGGTGTCGAGCGCATGCGCCGCCTCGTGACGCAGGACGCGCCGTAGCCATTTGCTGTCGCCGCCCTCAACCTGTTGCATGAAGCGGCGCTCGAGACGTCGCAGGCGCGGATCGGCGAGATAAAAAGGCACGGCGATCCCGGGAACGCCATCGGGCGAGAACCATTCGATGCCATACCAGACGTGCGGTTTGAAGCGGATACCACGATGGCGCAGCTCGAGATAGAGTTGCCGGACGTGCTTGGCAACCCAGCCACGTTTGATGTCGAGTGACAGATCGCAGAAACGCATCTCCAGGAGCTGTTCGTCGTCGTACTGCCGCCAGTAACGACGTTTGCTCGCGGCGCGGCTCGGCGCCATCAGAACTCCGCCTTGACCGGCCGCGTCATCAACGAGCTAACGACATCGCCGACCGGCGCATTTTCGTACAGTGTGCGGTAGATTCCCTCGACGATCGGCATCGACACTTGCTGGCGCGCGGCGACCTCGAATACCGCCCGCGCGGCATGGTAACCCTCGACCACCTGGCCAATATCCGCCAGCGCTTGTGCCACGCTGCGCCCGGCGGCGAGCGCCAGGCCGAAGCGCCGATTGCGCGACAGATTGTCGGTGCAGGTGAGTACGAGATCACCCAGGCCGGCGAGTCCCATGAAAGTTTCCTTCTGCGCACCGAGCGCCACGCCGAGTCGCGTCATCTCGGCCAGTCCGCGCGTGATCAGGGCGATGCGGCAGTTAGCGCCGAAGCCGAGACCGTCTGACAGTCCGGCGCCGACAGCCAGGACGTTCTTCACCGCGCCGCCCACCTCGACGCCGACGATATCGTTCGACGTGTAGGCCCGGAAATTCGCTGACGACAGACTGCGCGCCAACGCGGCAGCAAAGTGATCGTTGCTCGATGCGATCGTCATGGCAGTTGGCAGGCCGGCGCCGACTTCCTTGGCGAACGTCGGCCCGGAGAGTACTGCTACCGGAAATTTGTCGCCCAGCACATCACGCGCCACCTGATGAGGCAGTTTGCCGGTGGTGAGCTCGAAACCCTTGGTTGCCCAGGCGAGGCGCACATTGCGTGCCAGATGCGGAGCAATCGCGACTAACAAGTCGCGCAGCGCATGACTCGGTACCGCGATGACCACATCCCGTGCATCGGTCAGCGCGAGCACTATGTCGGCGGTTACACTGAGTGTCGGTGGGAACGCGGCGTCGCCTAGATAGCGTTCATTGCGGCCGGCCCGCGCCAGCGCGGCGACATGTTGTGGATCGCGACCCCACAGGCGCGTGGGATGGCCGGCGCGCGCGAATTGAATCGCGAGTGCAGTGCCCCAGGAGCCCGCGCCGAGTACTGCGATCGGT
>JAGRJB010000469.1 GCA_020442965.1 Pseudomonadales bacterium | reverse complement strand
TGACGCTGGTCGACGAGGACACGGACGAAGAGAAAAAGTACCAGATCGTCGGCGAGACCGAAGCCGACGTGAAGAGCGGCCGGGTTTCCATCACCTGGCCGATCGCGCGCGCGCTGATCGGCAAGAGCGAAGGTGATGTTGCGGATGTGGCGGCGCCTGGCGGTACGCGCAGTTACGAGGTGATCAAAGTCCGTTACGTGTGACGTGCCGCGGGCCGTGTCACACGCACTCAGCCAGCGGCGAGCCTGCGATTCGGCATCGTGTCCGCGAGCTGCATGTGCCGCAATAATTCGAACGTGCTCTCCGCCGGCATCGGCTTGGCGAAGTAGTAGCCCTGACCGACGGAGCAGCCGAGCGACAGCAATTGCGATGCCTGCTCGCGCGATTCAATTCCCTCGGCGACGGTGGTTAGATTGAGGCTCTGTGCCATGCCGATGATCGCGCGTACGATTGCTGCGTCATTGTTGTCGATGTTCATGTCGCGCACGAACGAACGGTCGATCTTCAGGGTATCGATGGGCAGGTTGCGCAGGTAGGAGAGACTCGAGTAGCCGGTACCGAAGTCGTCGACCGATACCCGCATCCCCAGGTCGCGCAGCGCGTGCAGCTTCGCCACATGCTGCGCAGAATCGTGCATCGCGACGCTCTCGGTGAGTTCGATGCCGATCAACGACGGCGGCACATTGAAGTCTTCGGCAATCGTCAGGATCCGCTCCGACAAGTCGGACATTTGCAATTGTTTGGCCGAGACGTTGGCGGCGATCGGCACTGGATCGAGGCCCGCTTCTTGCCACTGCGCGATCAGTCGCGCCGCGGCGCGCAATACGTTTTCGCCAAGTTGCACGATCAGATCGCTCGCCTCGGCAACCGGTATGAACGACAACGGCGGTACGGGCCCATGCAAGCGGCGGTGCCAGCGGGCCAGTGCCTCGAAGCTCACGATGCGACCGCTGCGCATGTCGAACAAGGGCTGCAAATGAATTCCAATGGCGTCCTGTTCGACGGCAATACGCAGGTCTTGCTCGAGCGACAGGCGCGCGTGTACGCGCTTGTGCATCGCGGCATCGAAGTGCTGATGCCGGTCACGCCCGCGAGACTTGGCTTCGTACAAGGCGATATCCGCCGCACGCAGCAGGTCTGTCATGCTGTTTGCATCGCGCGGGAAAGTACTGATGCCGATGCTGGCCGACATCGAGTAAGTGGCGCTGCCAAGCTGCGTCGGTTCCTTGAGCCGTGTGCTGAGACGAGCGGCAATCGTGTCCGTGACCGGCTCATTGCTGTTCTGGCGTGTCACGACCAGGAACTCGTCCCCACCCATACGCACCACGAGGTCATCCGTCGCAAGCGTGCTGCGAATGCGACGCGCAACCGACCGCAGATATTCATCACCGACGTGATGGCCGCGAGTGTCGTTGATGTTCTTGAAATGATCACAATCGATGTAGAACACGGCGAGCGAGCCGCCGCGCCGACCGACTTCGTCGATGAGACGTGGCAGATGATCCTCCAGATAGGCGCGATTCGGCAGACCGGTCAGCTGGTCGTGCGTCGCCTGGTGTTGCAGCAGCTGACGATGCTCCTGGGCGCGCCGTTCGGCTTCGCGGCGATGCGAGATGTCGCGCATGATCATCGCTCGGACATTGTCTTCCAGCGGTTCGATTTCCACGACCGCGAATTCCACGTCGATCGGCGCGCCGTCGGCCCGCGCAATTTGCGCCGTCAGGCAACCATCCTGTTCTTGCGTTCCGGCGGGCGTCGGAGCGAGCGCTATTTCGCCGTCGAAAAGTGAGCTCACACGATGTTGTTGCAGCAACGGCAGCGGTGCGCCCAACATCCGTTGCGCGCCGATGTTCGCATCCAGTATGACCTGCGATTGGTGATTGAACAGCAAGACGCCGGTCGGCGTGCGTTCGAATACAGCACGATAGCGCGCCTGATTGACTCGCGCTGCCGCGCTCGATGCGCGCAGGCGACGACTGTAGACGTGCCACGCGAACAGTGCGAGGGCAATCAGCAATGCAACAAATGCGACCAGGTAGTTAGCGCCGCACAAGCCACTCTGCATGACATCGCGATCTCGATGAGTCGCCATCACGGCGATTGGCCGCCCGTCGATATCGACCAGCCGCGTGGCGCCGGCCATACGCTGTTGCGACGTGCCCAACATGAGAGACGCCGGGCTGTTCGAGTCCGCGATCAGCCGAGCGGCCAGCGGCGGCAGGTCCGGCACGGTATTGCTTGCAATGGCATCAGCCAGCAACAGTGTCGCCGGCGTTTGTGCGGCCGTGGCGATCTCGCGCATTTCTGCGGCGCCGATCGCGCGTGTGAAGACGAGCGTGCCGGCGGGCGGTCCGGTACGGTCGGAGTGAAGTATCGAGTGCGCAGCGACTACGTGCAGCGCGCCGTCGATCTGCAGCAAACGCAGCGTGCCCTGTGCGTCCGCGATGGCCTTGATGGCGGGGTTGAGGCTGGCCAGAAACTTCGCCATCTCCGGGCGCACCGGATGGTCGTAGCGCTCGGCAGCGGTGTCGTTCTGAAAGGACGACACGATTTCGCCGCGTGGATTCAGCAGCCAGACGAGTTCGACGTTCGCTTCGTCGAGTCCCTGCTGCGAGAAATTGTCCCCTTCGAATTTTGGGTCGAGCGCGGTCACGTAGTTATACATCTCGTCCCAGCGCGCATAGTCTCGCGACAAGGTTTCGACGGCCGTGTTTTGGGCGAGCAAGGATTTGCGCAGCACAGCGAGTGTTTGCGCCATGTCGCGTTGCTCGATGCGTTCGAAGCGCTGAACGATGAGATAGCGCGATGCGACCCAGGTGCCCAGCACGACCAGCAATGCCGCCGCATAGACGACCAGCGTGGTGCGCGAGTAGGGCTTGTTCAGGAAATTCTGCATGGCCATCGCCGAGCGGCTGCGGGATGCCGTGATCGCAGCGCTGCGGCAAGCTCCTCTATTGTGGCGTTTGCCATCAGTTGGGAGGGGTGTCGGCCTGGTGAACCGTATCTTGAAGTGGGCGCGCGGTTATGCGGCGGGGATCACAATTCCAGGTTTATCTGTGCGCGGCCGGTAATAGACCGC
>JAGRJB010000468.1 GCA_020442965.1 Pseudomonadales bacterium | reverse complement strand
GTCTTGCCGTTCGTGCCCGTGATGCCGACGATCGGCGCGTCGGCGACGCGCCCGAACAACTCGATGTCACCGACGATCTCGATGTGTTGCTCGCGCGCTCGCGTAAAGATCGGCTCGTTCAAAGCGACGCCCGGCGATGCGACCACCAAGTCCGCACCCGCCAGCAGCGAACTGTCGAAGCCACCGGATCGCAATGTAATGCCAGCCCCCAGGGCGCGTATTGCGGCAAGCTCCGGCGGCGTTGCGCGGCTGTCCGTCACTGCGATCTGCCAACCCCGGCGCGCGAGATGGCGCGCCGCCGATAATCCCGATCGGCCCATGCCCACGATGACCGCGCGGCGCATCCTGTCAGTCTCCGCCATCATCGCAATTTCAGGGTGGCAAGCCCTACCAGCACTAACAGCAAGGAGATGATCCAGAAGCGCACGATCACCTTCGGCTCTGCCCAGCCTTTCAACTCGAAATGGTGGTGGATCGGTGCCATGCGAAACAGTCGCTTGCCCGTCAGCTTGAACGAAGCGACCTGCAAGATGACGGAAGCCGTTTCCAGAACGAACACACCCCCCATGACCAGCACGATGATCTCCTGGCGAACGATCACAGCGATGACCCCCAGTGCCGCGCCGAGCGCGAGCGCTCCGATGTCGCCCATGAACACCTGTGCGGGATACGAGTTGAACCAGAGAAAGCCGAGACCGGCGCCCACCAAGGCCGCGCAGAACACCAGCACCTCACCCGCAGCCGGTACGGCAGGAATTGCCAGGTACTCGGCGAACACCGCGTTGCCACCTGCGTAGGCGAACACGCCGAGCGCGGCGGCCACCATGACAGTCGGCATGATGGCGAGACCATCCAGACCATCGGTGAGATTCACGGCATTGCTCATCCCGACGATCATCAGGTAGGTCAGGAGAATGAAACCGAATGCGCTGAGCGGCAATGCAAAGCTCTTCACGAACGGCAGAAACAGCGTCGTCTCGTTCGGCGTCGCTGCCGATGACCACAGTACAACTGCGGCGCCAAGTCCCGCCAGCGATTGCCAGCAGTATTTCCAGCGCGCGATCAGGCCACGCGGATTCTTCTTGACGAGTTTCAGATAGTCGTCATAGAACCCGATAACCCCGAAAGCCGTGGTCACACCGAGCACGATCCAAACGTAGCGATTCGCCAGATCCGCCCACAACAAGGTGCTAACAGCGATCGCGACAAGAATCAGCAGGCCGCCCATGGTAGGCGTACCGGCCTTCTTGAAGTGCGTCGCCGGCCCATCGTCGCGCACCACTTGCCCAATCTGATAGCGCGACAATCGACGAATCATCCACGGGCCGATGAACAGCGCAAGCAGGAGCGCCGACATGACTGCGAGAATTGCGCGCAACGTCAGGTAGGAAAAGACGTTGAACGCGGAGTAAACCGGCGTGAGTTGTTTGGCGATCCAGTAGAGCACGTGCCTTCAGCCCGTCTGCCGAACTGGATTGCTCGTCGCGAGCGCTGCGACAACGCGCTCGAGCCGATTGACCCGCGAACCCTTGACGAGCACGCAAACGTCATGCGCCAAGGATTCGTGAATCGATCGCACCAGTGCCTCCCCATCGACGAACCATTCGGCGCCTGGTCCGAATGCTGCCACCGATAGCGGAGTGTGCTTGCCAATGGCTAACAACCGCTCGATGCCACGGTCGCGCGCATACTGGCCAATTTCGCTGTGGCTCGACTCGGTGTACTGACCCAATTCCGCCATGTCGCCGACGATCAGCCATCTACGTGCATCGACGTCCGCCAACACGTCGATCGCCGCACGCACCGAGCTGGGATTGGCGTTATATGAATCGTCGATCAGCATTGCTCCGCTCGGCGTCTGTCGGCACTGCAAGCGCCCCTCGACCGCACGCATACTTGCCAGACCTGCGGCGACATCGACCAGATCGGCGCCGGCCGCCATGGCCGCGGCGGCGGCACCGAGCGCGTTGCGCACGTTGTGGCGGCCAGCGAGCGCCAATTGAATAGGCGCGCGGCCGGCCGGCGAGCGCAGCGCGAACAGCGTCCTGAAGCCCTGCGCATCGATGGCGGTGCGCACGTCCTCCGCCGCGAAATCTGCGTAGGCGTCGATACCGAAGCTCACTAC
>JAGRJB010000467.1 GCA_020442965.1 Pseudomonadales bacterium | reverse complement strand
ACCGGCACCACGGTGCCGTGATCGGTGAACTTCTGGCCTGCACCGGCCAGGTATTTCGACGCGCTAACCGTCACATTCAGCGGCACGTAGGCCTGGCCGGATTTCACTTCGACGCCATTCACGCCCAGACGAATGCCCGCGATCGGAATATTTGGCACCTGCGCGCTGCTGTCGAGCGAGATGAACGTCGGCTTCTCGAACAGATAGCCATAGCTATCGAGCTGACTCGCCTCGAACATCATGTAAGCCTGCGGTACATCGACGAGATCGCTGACGTTGAACAACAGGAAGTAGCGCTCGCCGACGCCCGCTTCGAAGTTCTGGGCGATCTGCTCAGGCGTCAACGCCCGATTGTGCACGGCGACCATGCGCAGAACGCCGGTCCACTGTCGGTTGTTGGACGTCTCGTTGCCGAGAATCAGGGCGAAAGTGTCGTCCCAGTCACGCAGGCTGCCGCCGCCTTGCTCGTCGACGTCGCCCGTGTCGCGACCGTTGACGTACAGACGCCGACCGCCGACTGGACTGTAGGTCAGCACGACATGCTGCAGAGACGCCTGCGCGTCCTCGTCCGCGGCACGTGTCAGCAAGGTGGGGTCACCATTTGCGCCGGTCTTGTCGCTGCGCGTGAACGCCTGATACTGATACGCGCGCTGCGCGATCGTCGCGTTGCGCGCCATCGCACCCGCCGAGTAGCTCACGATGTAAGCGTCTTCCTGCGTGACATTGCCGTTCACGGCCCATACTTCGATCGAGAACTCACCCGTCGACTTGATCAGATCGGCCAGCTTCTTCGAGTTAGTGGCTGTGCCCTGCGCTTTACCCGTGGGTTTGACGTTCACGCCCCATCCACCGACCCAGGTGATGTCGCCCGACATCGTCAGATTGAGCGCAGGTTCCACACCAGAAGTATCGAAAATCGTGTTGCCCTTGCCCGTCTTGAACTCGTATTTGGCGATCACGTTGCTGTCGTAGCGATTGCCACCCGCGGCCACCGTGCCGTCGTAGAGGGTCAATGCCTTGGAGATGACCAACGAGGGATCGACCTCGGTCAATGGAATGCCCTGCTGGAATGAGGTCACACGATTCAACATGTCGTTAGCCGCCGCTCCACAGTCAGTCCAGCAATTGTGGAACTCATCCCGCAGGCGCACTACCAAGCGCGACGCTGAAGGCGTGTCGAGATTGATCTGTGCCTTGACCGCAGCGTAGGCCGCGTCGACATCATTGCTGGCGAAGAACGGCGACTGCGGCGTGGAGGCCGTCGGCGCGTGACAGCGCGCACAGTTCGGGGCGCCCATCGCCGTGGCCGTGACTGTGCGCAGCAGCGGGTAAATCGTCGCGGCAAACAACGTGGAGTCGGCTGGGAACGTGCGACTCGCGCCCACCTCCTTGATCGTCGGAGCCTGCAAATTGATCACCGTGCCACCGCCGGCGGTGGCGCCCGCCCAATTGCGGATCCAGGTCGTCATGATGTCGCCGCATGCCGCGGCACTCGACAACCAGCAGTTGTGGCCGCTTGCGAGCTTGGTCACGAGGCGGGACTGGTCCGGCTGCGCAAGGTTCGCCACCGTGTTGGCGGCCTGATAGGCCAGATTCACGTCGTCGTTGCGCGCAAACATGGGTGTCTGCCCACCGGCGTTGTGACAGCTGCCACAGCGATTGTTAGACTTGATGTTGTCCCAGAGCGCGAGTTTGAACGACTGCACGTCCGCGTTGGCCGGTGCCGGACCGGTGTAGTCGGCCACCGGTGGTGCTTGCGTGACCTGATTTTCCTGAGTCGGTG
>JAGRJB010000466.1 GCA_020442965.1 Pseudomonadales bacterium | reverse complement strand
CATAACGACAGCGCGTTCGCCCAATGTGTCAAATTCTTGGCGACAATGCGGCGGGTCACCAACCGAGTAACCACTGTACCGTCGGGCACTATCGAGCATGACGCTGGGTCCACTAATGATCGATCTCCAGGGAACGGAGCTCGCAGCTGAGGAGCGCGAACTGCTCAGGCATCCGCTCGTCGGTGGGATTATCTTGTTCACCCGAAACTTTGTGGATCGCGCGCAGCTCGCGCACTTGGTGCGCGACATTCATGCGGCGCGAACACCGGCGCTGGCGGTCGCGGTTGATCACGAGGGTGGTCGCGTACAGCGCTTTCGGAGCGGCTTCTCCGAGTTGCCGCCGCCGCGGCGTATTGGCCACGAATTCGATGCCGATCCGAAAGCGGGTACCGCCTTGGCACGCGAACTCGGCTGGTTGATGGCGGCTGAGCTGCGCGCCCATGGTGTTGACCTGTCGTTCGCTCCGGTCGTCGATCTCGACTACGGCGTGAACGACGCCATCGGCGATCGCGCCTTTCACGCTCGCGCCGAAGCGGTCAGCGACCTCGCGGTCGCGTACATGCACGGCATGCGCGACGCGGGCATGATGGCCACGGCCAAGCACTTTCCCGGGCATGGCGCGGTCGTCGCGGATTCACATCTCAGTTTGCCGATCGATCGACGCAGCTTGGCGGACCTGACTAACGACTTGCAACCGTACCGGCGGCTGATCGCCAACGCTCTGCCCGGCGTGATGATGGCGCACGTGCTGTTCCCAGCGATCGATCCGGCGCCTGCGGGATTCTCGAGCTTCTGGGTCCGCGAGGTGCTGCGCAGCCGGCTTGGATTCAAGGGCATCGTCTTCTCCGACGATCTGTCGATGCAAGGCGCTGCCGCCGTCGGCGATATCGTCGAGCGTGCCGATCGCGCGATCAGCGCCGGCTGCGACGTGCTTCCCGTCTGCAACGATCGCCAGGCTGTCATGCAGCTACTCGATCGACTGACCGTCGCGCCGGATCCGGCCGCGCAGCTGCGGCGCGTACGCATGAAGGGCCACGGCGCGACGACACCTGAGGCGTTGTATGCGTCAACCGAATGGCATAACTGCCGTGCGGCGCTCGGCCGATGCCAGGCGCCGCCGGCGCTCACACTCGACGCGGGGCCTGCATGAAAGAGTGGTCAAACGATTTTCTGCGTGGCGTGCTCGATGCCGCGCCCGAGGGCATAACCATTTGCGCGGCTGACGGTGATCAGCCCGTCGTCTACGCGAACGCGGCGTACGCGCGCCTGACGGGCTACGATATCAGCGCGTTGCTCGGCCAGAACCTGCGCATACTGCAGGGCGATGATCGCGAGCAGCCGGCACGGCAGATTCTGCGGGACGCGATCGAACGCGGCGTGCCTTGTCGCATGACCGTCCGCAATGTCCGCCCGGACGGCACCGTTTTCCTGAACGACGTCGCGCTGCAGCCGTTGCGCGACGACCAAGGCGCTGTGACACATTTCATCGGCTATCACCATGACGTGAGTGCTTTGCAGCGCACGTCCGATAGTGGCATCCGCGGCGTGCCTGGCTGGGTGCGCGAGGACCGGGTCACGGGCCTGCGCAGCCGCGCCTATTTTGACGATATTCTGCGACGCGATTTCGCGCTTGCTCAGCGCGAGTCGCGTGTACTTGCGTTGCTGGTGTTCGACGTCGATCAGATGTCCTGTTACAACGAGACCTTCGAGCGCACCGGAGGAGACGCTTGCCTCAAGCGCATTGCCCGTGCACTAACAACTGCATTTCGACGAGGTAGCGATCTCGTCGCCCGCTGGGACGGCGCCGGCTTCGCGGCCCTGCTGCCCAATGTCGTTGCCGCACAGGCGCTCGAGCAGGCTCAGGCGGTTGCACAGAGAATCCACAGTCAGCAACTCCATCATCCACATAGTACGCATCGATTTGTAACGGTGAGCGTCGGCGTTGCCGTCCGCGTTCCGGCGGTGACGGATATTCCGGAGCAGTTGGTAAGCGCCGCGGAGGCTGCGCTCACACGCGCGAAAGCGCAGGGCCGCAATCGTGCATTACTCGCTGCGCAGAAGGATTTCCCTGCACAACCGCGCGCGAAGAACGCGGCTGTGGCCGGATAATCGCCTCGAGTTGCCGAACTGATCGGTAAATCCGGCGACATTCGCGGGCGGAGCGAGTAGCGATCTTGCTAACGCCCCGGCGGCCCCTTCTTCACCGGGGTCACCAAGGCAATCACGCCGAACACGGGATGGTCGTAGTAGTTACGCTGGAAGAAACGGATGCGTCGAATTTCGCTCAAGTTGAAGTTGGTGCCACCCTGCGTGTAATTGAGCGACATGCCGAGATGCAAGTATTGGCCGCGCTCGAGAAAAATCCGCCCTGACAGACCCGGCACGTTGCCAGCGAGCCGTTCGACGGTGAAGCCCGCGCGCGATCCCCAGGCGCTCGCGGTCTGCTGCCAGGCAAAGTGTGCGATGGGTTGCACGCCGTTGCCAGCCGCCGCTATGCGCGCCTCGAGATCGTTCAACTGGTATTGAGATGCGGGTACAGTCGCGACAAAACGGCCAACGAATTGTTCGCCACTCTTGTCGCCACCGCGCAGCGGCGTGCGCACAGCCCAATCCTCGCCGCCACCACCGCCGTTCTTCAAGACGATGATCTCTACGTTGTAGACGTTAGGCGCGGTGCCATCCTGTGGAATAGCTGGTACGGCTACCAACAGGAGCACAAGCAGTGCGACAAGAGTTCTGCCCTTCATCTGCAAATTGTACCCGTTAAGCGTCCTGCTTGGCAGCTGGGTTCCCGAGGTAATCCAGCAGGCCGCCCGCGAACTCGAAGCGGCTGCTTGGCGTTGCAAGCGCTCGCGAGATCCGCAGTTTGACCGGGCCGTCGAGTTTGTACTCGCGACCGGGCGACTGCAGCAGCTTGACGAGTTTCAGAGGGTCGACCGCTGCGTTGGCTTCGAAATGGACGTAGCCGCCTTGCGGCCCAAGATCGAGCCGGCGAATGCCAAGCTTGCGCGCGCCGAGCTTGAGGCGAGCGATCGACAGCAGATTTTGCGCAGCCGTGGGCAATTCACCGAACCGATCGATCAGTTCGGCGGTCAATTCATCGAGTGTCGCCTGATCGCCGGCGGCGGCGATGCGTTTGTACAGTGTCAAGCGCAGCGGCACATCGTGGATGTAGTCCTCGGGCAGCAGGACAGGCAGGCGCAGCTCGACTTCGGTGACTGCGGCGACCGGGCGATCCAGTTGCGGCGTGCGGCCTTGCTTCAGAGCCGTGACCGCTTGATCGAGCAGGTCCAGGTACATCGACAGGCCAATCTCGGTCATCTCGCCGCTCTGTGATTCACCTAGCAACTCGCCCGCGCCGCGAATCTCGAGGTCATGCGTCGCCAGTACGAATCCAGCGCCCAAGTCCTCGAGCGATTCGATCGCTTCGAGTCGCTTGACGGCATCGCCGCTCAACGCCTTGGCCGGTGGCGCCAAAAGATAGGCGTACGCCCGATGATGCGAGCGACCGACACGGCCGCGCAGCTGATGCAGCTGCGCGAGCCCGAGCTTGTCCGCGCGATTGATGATGATGGTGTTAGCTGTCGGTACGTCGATGCCGCTTTCGATGATGGTGGTGCAGACCAGCAAGTTGAAGCGCCGATGATAAAAATCCACCATCAACTGTTCGAGTTCCCGCTCGCGCATCTGGCCGTGGCCGACCCGCACGTCTGCTTCCGGGACGATGCGGCGTATGTCGTCGGCGACCTTCTCGATCGTCTGCACCTCGTTGTGAACGAGGTAGATCTGGCCGCCACGCCGCAATTCACGCAGGCACGCTTCGCGCAAAATAGTGGCGTTCCACTCAACGACGAAGGTCTTGATCGCGAGACGCTCGGCGGGTGGTGTGGAAATGATCGATAGCTCGCGCAGTCCGCCGAGTGCCATGTTGAGCGTGCGCGGGATGGGCGTAGCGGTCAGTGTCAGGACGTGCACCTCGGCACGCAACGCCTTGAGACGCTCCTTGTCGCGCACCCCGAAGCGGTGTTCCTCATCGACGATCACCAGCCCCAGGCGCTTGAAGCGTATGTTTGCGTGCAGCAGCTTGTGAGTGGCGATGAGGATATCGACAGTGCCGGCTTCGGTACCATCGAGCACCGCATTCGCCTGCTTGCCACTGCGAAATCGCGACAGCGCTTCGATGCGCACGGGCCAGTCGGCGAAGCGATCGCGAAAGTTCGTCAGATGTTGTTCCGCCAACAACGTCGTCGGAACCAGGACGACTACTTGCTTGCCCGCCTGGGCCGCTACAAATGCAGCGCGCATCGCGACCTCGGTTTTGCCGAAGCCGACGTCGC
>JAGRJB010000465.1 GCA_020442965.1 Pseudomonadales bacterium | reverse complement strand
TGACTGCGCGCCTTTGGCTTCGCCAACGTCGATTTCCTCGTACCCAACCGCTTCGAATATGGCTATGGCCTCACGCCTGAGATCGTCGCGTTGGCAGCCGGGCGCGAGCCGTCGCTGATCGTGACGGTCGACAACGGCATCTCGAGCGTCGCCGGCGTTGCCGCGGCCCGGGCACTCGGTATCGACGTGTTAGTGACCGATCATCATCTGCCGGGCGCCGAGTTGCCCGCCGCCAATGTGATCGTCAATCCCAATGTGCCGGGCAGTCAGTTCGCAAGCCGCGCATTGGCGGGCGTCGGAGTCGCGTTCTACGTCATGGCGGCGCTACGGCGCGAACTCGATGTCCGCGGGCAAATCCAGGCCGGCGCGCCGGCACCTGCCGAGTGGCTCGATCTCGTGGCACTCGGCACGGTTGCCGATCTCGTGCCGCTCGATACTAACAATCGAGTGCTCGTGTCCCAGGGTCTGCAGCGGATTCGGGCTGGGCGCTGTGTGCCCGGCATCAGCGCGCTGCTGGAGTTCGCCAAGCGCTCGCGCTTGTCGATTACCGCAGCCGATCTCGGCTTCGCGGTCGGGCCGCGTCTGAACGCGGCGGGGCGGCTTGACGACATGACGATCGGCATTCGTTGTCTATTGGCGGACTCGATGGTCGATGCGACCGCCTTGGCCGCGCGACTCGACCAGTTGAATCTCGAGCGGCGCGCGATCGAAGCCAGAATGCAGGCCGAAGCGATGGCCGCCGTCAAGCACTTGCGTACGTCCGTCGCGCTGACCGACGCCACGGGGCCGGAACGTAGTGGCGTATGCCTGTTCGATGAGAGTTGGCACCAGGGAGTCGTGGGTCTCGTGGCCGGCCGAATCAAGGATCAGCTGCGGCGCCCGGTGTTCGCGTTTGCGCGCGCCGGTGAAGGCGAGCTGCGCGGCTCGGGCCGGTCGGTGGCAGGCATTCACATCCGCGACGTGCTCGATCGCGTTGCGACCGCAAACCCGGGGCTGCTCGATCGATTCGGGGGTCACGCGATGGCCGCCGGGCTGTCGCTCGCCGAGCATCTGCTCGATGATTTCGCGCGGGCGTTCGATGCCGAGGTCCGGCGCAGTTCCGATCCTAACAAGCGGGCCAATGGTATCGAGACCGATGGCGAACTCGGTCCGACCGAGATCGCACTTGCAACGGCGCACGCGCTGCGAGCTGGTGGCCCATGGGGGCAGGCGTTTCCGGAGCCCAGTTTCGATGGCGTGTTTGCCATCAAGAGTGCGCGCCGCATCGGCGATCGGCACCTCAAGCTGTGGGTGGAGACGGCCGCGCGCGAGCGCGCTTTTGACGCCGTCGCGTTCAACTACTTCGATCCGACGGAGCCGCAAGCGCCGCCAGCGGGCGAGGTGCGCCTGGTCTATCGGCTCGACGTGAACGAATACCAGGGCGAGCGCCGGCTGCAATTGATCGTCGATCACGTGTTGCCCGTTGACGCGGCTGCCGGCGTACGTTGATCGCGACAGCTCTGCCCGTCCTTTGCTAACATTCGCGCATGGAAGTCAACCTGATCCGACGGCAACTCAAAGACCAAGAGGAGCGCTTGCGCACCTTGAGGGGGTTTCTTTGAGTACGACAACAAGAAAGAACGACTCGAGGAAGTCAGCCGCGAGTTAGAAGAACCGGACATCTGGCAGAAGCCCGACAAGGCGCAACAGCTCGGCCGTGAACGCGCGCGTCTCACCACCGATCTCGAAGGGATGGATCGGGCCATGAATGCCGTGCGCGATTCGCTCGAGTTGCTGGAACTCGCGGACGCAGATAGTGACGAGTCCGCGGCGCGCTCGATCGAGCGGGATGCCGAGCGCATCGAAGCGGACGTGCGCAAGCTCGAGTTTCAGCGCATGTTCCATGGCGAGATGGACGCAAGCAGTGCATTCGTCGATATCCAGGCGGGTGCCGGCGGTACCGAGGCGCAGGATTGGGCCAACATGTTGCTGCGTATGTATCTCAAGTGGGGCGCAGCGCGCGGCTTCAAGTGCGAAGTCATCGATGCCAATGGCGGTGAAGTGGCGGGCATCAAGAGCGCGACAATCGAGGTGCAGGGCGAGTACGCCTACGGCTGGCTGCGTACCGAGACGGGCGTGCATCGACTGGTGCGCAAGTCGCCGTTCGATT
>JAGRJB010000464.1 GCA_020442965.1 Pseudomonadales bacterium | reverse complement strand
CCGCGTCGTGGCCGTCGAACAGCGAAGCTGCAGTCACGAACCGCAGCGGCAGATCCGCAGTCGGGGATGGTTCGCTCGTGGCCGCGGCCCTGGAGCCGACGGCGTTGACCGGATTACGCATTCGCGGAAACCCCTCGCTGTGTTGGACTTCCCGGCAACCCTACTGCCGGGTATTATTGGTTACTGACGAGTATAGTTCGACTACCAGCAGGTAGGCAACCACATGAACGACGACGCGCGGGTGCGCAGCCCGCAAGGGCGGGGGCGGCCCGAGCAGCCCGCGACGGTGGAGCGACGTGACAGCCGGTCCATGGTCCGCGGCGCCATCCGCGACCGCGGTTCCGCAGCGACGGTCGCCCCGGTCGAATCCCCCTGGCAGCAGGAGCGCGGGCGGGCGGAGCAGCGCGCCATCAAGCGCGACGCCGTGATCCTCACGGCCGCGCGCGCCTTCCGCGAACGCGGCTATCACAACACCTCGCTCGACGACATCGCGGCACGGCTGTCCGTCACCAAGCCGACCCTGTACCACTATGTGACCGGCAAGGAGCAGATCCTGTTCGAGTGCTTCCGCACGGGTCTGGATCAGATCCGGGCAGGTTTGCTCGAGGCTGACGCAACCGACGCGCCTGCGCGCGAACGGCTGGCGATCGTCGTGCGTCACTATGCGGCCGCCATCGCATCGGATTTCGGCTGGTGCATGGTGCGTGCCGAGGATCAGGACCTGAGTCCCGACATGGGCGCTGCGATCAAGTCGCTGAAATCGGAAATCGATCAAGGTCTGCGACGCTTGATTCGTGCCGGCGCAAGTGACGGATCGATACCGGCCGTAAAGGATCCCAAGCTGGCGGCCTTTGCGCTCGCCGGGGCGCTCAATTGGATGGGTCACTGGTACCGGCCGGGCCGGGGCCTGACGTCCGATCAGGTTGCCGATGGTTTTCTGGATTTGTTTGATCTCGGGGCCGCCGCAAATGCACGGCCGCCTCGTTACAATGGTCGTTCCAAGCGACTCAGTCGTTGAGTCGGAAAGAGTCATTCATATGTCGGATCACGTAGTCATCGTCGCTGCCCAGCGCACACCAGTAGGCGCCTTCCTGGGAGCGCTCTCATCAGCCACTGCGGTGCAACTCGGCACCGCCGCTATCAAGGGCGCACTCGCTGCGGCCGGAATTGCCGGCAAGGACGTTCAGGAAGTCATCATGGGATGCGTACTGCCCGCGGGGCTCGGTCAGGCGCCGGCGCGACAGGCTGCGTTGGCGGCAGGCATCCCGGCCAGCACTCCCGCCACCACGATCAACAAGATGTGCGGCTCAGGAATGAAAGCGATCATGATGGCCGCCGATCAAATTCGTACGGGCGACATCGAGATAGCCGTTGCCGGCGGGCTTGAGTCCATGTCGAACGCACCCTACCTACTACCAAAAGCGCGAACCGGTCTGCGCATGGGCCACGGAGAAGTGCTCGATCACATGTTCTATGACGGTCTGCAAAGTCCTTTCGACGGGCAACTAATGGGCTGCTTCGCGGAGAGCACGGCCGACAAATACAAATTCTCGCGCGCCGAACAGGATGCATTCGCGACGGAATCCACGCAACGCGCGGTACGCGCGGTGGAATCGGGCGATTTCGCCGCCGAGGTCGTTAGTGTCACGGTCAAGACTCGCAAGGGCGAGGTGGTCGTCGACAAGGACGAAACGCCTTACACCGTCGATCTCAAGAAGATCCCGCAATTGAAGGCCGCGTTTCGCAAAGATGGCACGGTGACCGCGGCCTCGTCGTCGTCGATATCAGACGGTGCGGCAGCGGTCGTGCTGATGAGTGAAAAGGCGGCACTGGCTCGCGGCATCAAGCCGCTCGCGCGAATTGTCGCGTATGCGAGCCACGCGCAGGAACCTGAGTGGTTCACCACGGCTCCGGCGGGCGCTATCAAAAAGACGCTTGCGCAACTCGAATGGCGCGCTGACCAGGTAGACCTTTACGAGGTGAACGAGGCTTTTGCGGTCGTCGCGCTGGCAGCGATGCGCGACGTCGGCTTCGGCCACGATCGACTGAACGTCAATGGCGGTGCTTGTGCGCTCGGACATCCGATCGGTGCGACTGGCGCACGGATCCTCACAACGCTCGTACACGCCTTGCGCAAACGTGGCGGTAAGCGTGGACTGGCGTCACTATGTATCGGCGGCGGCGAAGCCACGGCACTTGCACTCGAATTAATCTGATCAGGAATGACACGATGAACATGCAGGACATTCGCGCGGTCATCACGGGCGGCGCCTCGGGTCTCGGCAATGCGGTCGCCCAACATCTGGTCGCGCAAGGCGCCAGGGTCGCACTTCTCGATGTGCAGGAGGGACCCGGCCAAGCCGCCGCCACCGCACTGGGCAAAGCAGCCAGCTTTGCCAGGTGCGACGTGACGTCGGAAGCGGAGGTCAATGCCGCCATGGACGCCGCCCGTCAACAGATGGGAGCGATCAACTTGTTAGTGAACTGCGCCGGAGTCATCGGCGCGGGCCGTGTACTGGGCAAGAATGGGCCGATGGCGGCCGATTTCTTCACCAAGGTCATTCATATCAATCTGATTGGCACCTTCCTGAGTGACAAGGCCGCTGCCGCCGTCATGCAACACAACACGCCGAATGCCGATGGTGAGCGCGGCGTGATCATCCACACGTCCTCCGTTGCGGCATTCGAAGGACAGATCGGCCAGGCCGCTTACTCCGCGACCAAGGCGGGGGTCATGGGCATGGTCCTGCCACTGGCGCGCGAGTTCGCGCAGTTCGGCATTCGCGTTTGCGCGATCGCACCCGGCATCTTCCGTACGCCGATGGTCGCAGGGCTTCCGCAGGAGGCACAGGATTCGCTCGGCAAACAAGTGCCTTTCCCACCGCGGCTCGGCAAACCCGAAGAATTCGCGCGACTGGTGCAGGCGATCGTGGAAATCCCGATGCTGAACGGCGAAACCATCCGACTCGACGGCGCCATTCGCATGCAACCCAAGTGAGCTGACACGAGATGAACGAAGCCATCGAACGTGACGTGATGGAGTACGACGTGATCGTCGTCGGCGGCGGCCCGGCCGGTCTCGCGGCGGCGATTCGTCTCAAACAGCTCAAACCCGATCTGAATGTCTGTCTGTTGGAGAAAGGCTCCCAGATCGGCGCACACCTGCTGTCGGGCGCGGTGATGGAGCCAGGTCCGCTCGATGAACTGCTGCCCCAGTGGCGCGACGCGTCGCTGCCGATCTGTCTGCCAGCGAAGCGCGATGAATTCCTTCTGATGAATCGTAGCGGTAGTCGCAAGCTACCGTACATTCCCCCGTCGCTGCACAACACAGGCAATTTCATCCTGTCGTTGGGCGGGCTCGGTGTCTGGCTCGCCCAGCAGGCGGAGAATCTCGGCGTCGATGTGTTTGCCGGCTACGCGGCCGCCAAGCTGCTGTTCACGGATTCAGGAGCAGTCGCTGGCGTACAGATCGGCGACATGGGAATCGAGAAGA
>JAGRJB010000463.1 GCA_020442965.1 Pseudomonadales bacterium | reverse complement strand
CCCACAGAATTACGGATACGCCCACTGCGCGTACTGCAAATAACCCGACGCAGAGTGCTTCGGCGAGCGTGGCAGCTTGGCACCATCGACGCTCTGATTACCGCCGAACACGTTGCCGTTCGTGATCTCGAATCCCTTCAGCGCCTTCGCATCGGTGTAGGCGTAGATGAGGCCGCCGCGCAGGCTGCGCGTTAGCGACGTGTCGAACTCGAATTCCGCACCCCGTGTCCGGGCCTCACCGACATTGTTGACCACTGTGGAAGTTGATTGAAGGCCAGTGATCGGATCGAGTGCGACGATCGACTGACTAAGTTGCAGATCGCTCAGATCATTCCAGAACAGCGCTACGTTGGCACGCAGCCGGCGATTCCACCACTCACTCTTCATGCCGACTTCATAGGCGCGCACTGTCTCACCGACATAGGGCACCTGCGCCGCAGGCACCGAAGATGCAACGTTGATGGCGCCATTCTTGAAGCCCTCCGCCGCCTGCGCATACAGCATCACGTCAGGCGTGACTTTGTAGTTGGCGGTGACCCGTGGCGCCCACGTCTTCTCGGTGATCGGAACATTGATGACCACCGGCTGTCCGGCTATAAACCGATCGGTCGTGACGATCGCCGTGCCTAAAGGGGTGTCGTCACCATAGCGCGCCTTCTCCCAGTTGTAGCGCAGCTCGGCCGAAAGATGGAGTTGGTCGGTCGCGGCGAACTCCAGCTGCGCAAAGCCGGCGTAGTTGTCGACCGTGCGGGGCGACACCGACCGAGTGGGTGCCGCGGTGACGATGAAGGTCGGCGCAGGACCGCGCTGAATCACATTCGACGTCAGACCTTCAAAGTCCTCGGTGTACATGAACACGCCCGCCAGCCATTTCAGCTGGCGATCACGCGGCGAGGTCACGCGGAATTCCTGTGAGAAAGTCTTCAGCGTGTCGTCGTCAAAGGTGGACCAGGGTGTACCCACAATTGAGAAGCGGGTGCCGTTGTACGACTGATCGGCCCCGAACTCCTGGTCGCGTTCCGAATAGGCCGTCTGCGAGGTCAGAGAATATCCCGTGCCGGAATCCCACTTGATCGTCAACGAACTGCGGATCTGCTCACGGTCGAGCCCTATGATATTGCCGTAGTTTCGGCCCGTGCGCGGATCTGTGTAATCGGCGAAGTCTGCCTCGTTGCGGCGCACAAGCTGACTCGAGGGTGCATCACGCGCACCACACGGCCAGCCGTTCAACAAGGTTGTCGTCGGTACCGGCGTCGCGGGATCCGGTTGCCCGGTTAACGGATTGTTCTGTGTAATCTGAATCGTGCGGCCATTACAAACCGTACCATTCGCGACGTTGGAAGTATCGTTCAAGCTGACAATCGTCGGGACTCCGGCAACCGTGGCAATCGTCGGCACGTTGCGTGTGTTGCTCGCAAAAAAACCATCGTCGTCCTTCTTGTAGCCGACATTGAACAGAAATTCTAGCGAGTCGGAGGCGCGCAACAGCAATGAGCCCTCGATCTGATCGGTCTTCTCATCACCGATCTTGTTGCCACTCAACTCGTTAGTATACTGCCCGCCATATTCGTAGTGCTTGACACTCAAGCGCCCGAGCAGACGATCGCTAACCAGCCGTCCGCTGATGACGCCGAACCCTTCATACTGATCATCTTCGGCGCCCGTCAGAATGACACGTCCTGTAAGAGTCTCGGTTGGCCGATTGCCGACGACATTGATCGCGCCCGCATAGCTCGCGCGACCATACAGCGCCGATTGGGGACCTTTGACGACCTCGACGCGTTGCACGTCTTCGAGCAGCAAGGACAGCACGCCATCGCGCACGTAGACGCCATCCAGAAAGACTGAAACCGGCTGCGCCGCCTCAGGACGCAACGAGGAGATTCCGCGAACCACGGGCCGCTCCGCGGTGCGCCCGAGATCGGTCGCGTAGGAGAGACCCGGCGTCGCACCAGCCAGGTCCGTAACGTTGGCGATGCCGGCTGACTCAAGCTCCTTGCCCGAGAATGCCGTGATAGAGAGCGGAACATCCTGCAGGCGCTCGGCAACTTTGCGGGCCGTGACGACGACCTCCTCGAGCGCCAAGGATTCGCCGGCCCCGTCCGCGGGAGTTTGCGCCCATGCCACGGATGCGGCGGCGGCGCA
>JAGRJB010000462.1 GCA_020442965.1 Pseudomonadales bacterium | reverse complement strand
ATTCCTACAACTTCAACTGGTTGCTCCGGATCCAGCCACAGTTCCAACTGCCGTTCGAAGTGACGCACGACTCGATGCGCGAGCTGCGCTTGCAGCGCGATCAGCCGGTTCACGAGCTCGCCGCGGACCTGCGGCGTGCGTTCTCAGGGATCGTCACGGGCAACGTCAAGGAACATGGCGTGCGGGCGATCGAGCGATTCGGGCCGTACGAATTGCAGGGCGACCGGGCGGTCCTCGGGCCGCTCGATGAGTTGCTGCAGGGGTTCGTCGTGCAGAAGCGCATGAAGCTACCGGGCAGCGTTTATCGACCGTGTTATCGAATCGTAAGCTGAGTAACACCCGCTTATGTATTGATGCGAGAACATAAGCGGCAATAAGCTGCGATCCGCATTGCAGACTGCAGCATCCTGGTTCGAGCTGCATATTCGCTGTGAATCAGTTCCTGTCGGTCACCTGCGACGTAGACGTAATCTTGCGCCAATCGTTTCAGGGAGCTTTACACATGAGTGCTTCAGACAATCGTCGAGGAAGCCTGGCGGGTGTACCGCCGCCGCTCGGCAGCGACGCTTACGCCAGTTGGCTCGAGCGCATGCAGCGTTCGCGTGGCCGGCATGCGGCCATCACGCGCAATCTTTATACCTGGTCCAGCTACAAGAACTGGGCGGACAAGGCGAAGCGCACCTGGGAAGACGAGCCCGCGCCGAAATAGCTCAGAGCGACCGGCCGACCATCGCGGTTAGTGCCGGTTCGCCGGCTGAGGACGGTCGTTCACCGCCGATCCAGGCGATCAGTGTCTCCCACTGTGCAAGGTCGTCGCGCACGATGTAGCTCTTCATCTCGTGCACGCTGACCCCGAGTTCGGCCGAGCGGACGTAGTTCTGCGAGTCGCGAATGGTCGCGACGATCGGGATGCGCAACTGGTCCAGAAACCGCATCAAGGATTGATACACCAGGGTGTTCTTGCGCACGCGGTTGGCAACCACTCCGATGCGATTGTCTTCGCGCTTGATCTTGCCGACCAGCAACAAATCAGCAATACAGCGCGAACATGCGTGCAGATCGATATCCGACGGCAGCACCGGCACAATGATCTTGTCGGCATCCTGCAGGTAGCCCGGCAGATCTTGCGCCGGAATTGCGGCCGGCGTATCGACGACGATGCGCTCCGTGCCGTCGGGAATGCGCAGCTGCCAGCTACGCGTCGTGCGGCTATCTTTCTCGAACGTTGCAATACCGTGGATGGGCGGCTGATTCGGTTTGCGCTTGCGCAACCAGCGAGTCGAGGAGCCCTGTGGATCGCAATCCATCAGTACTGTCTGGAAGCCCGAATAGGCGAAGTACCCGGCCGTGTTGACAGCCAGAGTCGTCTTGCCCGACCCACCCTTGGGATTCAGGACGACTACGCGTCGCACGGGAGTGGGTCGGCTGAGTGACGGCGTGACAGTAAGTTCAACACGGTGGATTAGGTTAACGACGCCCGCGCTCACCCGCAAGCTGCGGTGAGCAGAGTTATCGAGGATGTGTGAGCGCCAGCACGTCGATTCGCAACGCGAATCTCTAAGCTGCGCGCGATCCATTTTTGTGCGGAAGATGTCTATGGAACGCCTGATGTTCGTCTGGGACGAGCTGGACGATTTGATCGGCGCCAGCAGTCGCATGCTGGCGATCGCGGCAGTGTCGATGTGGCAGGGAGTCATCTCTCGCCGCTGACCCTTGCATTTGTCCGCGGCGCCCTCATCATTGCGCCGCCATGACCACTTCAAACGACACCCACCAGAGACAGACGCTCGGCTTCCAGGCCGAGGTGCGTGAGCTGTTGCAGCTCATGATCCACTCACTTTACTCGCATCGGGAGATCTTTCTGCGCGAGTTGATCTCGAACGCGTCCGACGCGAACGACAAGCTGCGCTTTGAGTCCCTGGCCAAGCCCGAACTTGCGGCCGGGGATACCGACCTGGCTATCTGGGTCGAGGCCGATCCGAAGGCTCACACGCTCACGATCCGCGACAATGGCATCGGCATGAGCCGCGCTGAAGTGATCGACAATCTCGGCACCATCGCGCGCTCCGGCACCGCCGAGTTCGTCAAGCGCATGTCGGGCGATCAACAGAAGGACTCGCAGCTCATCGGCCAGTTCGGCGTAGGCTTCTATTCCGCCTTCATCGTGGCCGAACGCGTCGAAGTGTTCTCGCGACGTGCCGATCTGCCGGCGAGCGAGGCCGTGCACTGGGAGTCCGCGGCTGCGGGCGAATACACGATAGAGACGATCGAGCGCGCCGAGCGTGGCACGAGCGTCGTGTTGCACCTGCGGGCCGACGCACACGAATTCGCCGATGCCTGGCGGTTGCGCTCGTTAGTTCGACGCTACTCGGATCATATCGGCTTTCCGGTGAACATGCCGAAAGAGGGGCAGGCGTCGCTCGAGTTCGAGGCGGTAAACCAAGGCACGGCACTTTGGACCCGGCAGCGCACCGAGATCACCGAGGAGGAGTATCACGAGTTCTATCGGCATATCACGCACGACTCCACGGCACCGCTTGCCTATAGCCACAACAAGGTAGAGGGCAAGCGCGAGTACACGAGCCTGCTCTACGTGCCGGCGGCCGCGCCGTTCGATTTGTGGCAGCGTGATGCAGCGCGCGGGCTCAAGCTTTATGTACGGCGCGTATTCATCATGGATGACGCCGAGCAGTTCCTGCCGCTCTATTTGCGTTTCATCAAAGGCGTGGTCGATTCTTCCGACCTGCCACTGAATGTGTCGCGCGAGCTGCTGCAGCACAATAGCGAAGTGGAAAGCATGCGTTCTGCGCTGACCAGGCGCGCGCTCGACATGCTGAGCAAGCTCGCCAAAGATGAGCCCGATCGATACAAGTCATTCTGGACGGAGTTCGGTGCGGTACTCAAAGAGGGGCTGGCCGAGGATCCTGGCAACCGCGACAAGCTGTTGCCACTCATGCGCTTTGCCTCCACGGCCAACGAGCACGATGACGAAGACGTTCAGCTCGCGGACTATGTTGCGCGCATGAAGCCCGGCCAGGAGCGCCTGTATTTCGTCGTGGGCGAGTCGTTAGCAGCGGCACGCAGCCATCCCGCGATCGAATCGCTACGCGCTAAGGGCGTGGAAGTGCTGCTGCTGGGTCGCCGCGTCGATGCCTGGGTCATGGATCAGTTGACCGAGTTCGAGGGCAAGCGCTTCAAGGATGCGACGCGCGGTGACCTCGAGCTGGGCGGCCTGGCGGATGAGGCCGAAAAAGCCCGCGCCGAGAGCGCCCTCAAAGAAAGCAAAGCGCTCCTCAAGCGCGTCAAGGACGCGTTGGGCGAGCGCGTTTCGGAGGTGCGTGTCAGCACGCGACTCAAGGATTCGGTCGCGTGCCTGGTCGGTGGCGAACACGATATCTCGGCGCCACTGCGGCGGGCGCTCGAGGCTGCTGGTCAGCGCGCACCGGAGGCAAAGCCCGTGCTCGAACTCAACGTGGAACACGAGGTTGTGAAGCGTCTTGACGGCGAGGCTGACGCGACCGCGTTCAACGATCTGGCCCTGTTGCTCTTCGAGCAAGCGTCACTGGCCGAAGGCGGACAGCTCACCGATCCGGGCGCATTCGTGCAGCGATTGAATCGCCTGTTGGTGCGCCTCGCTGCCAGGTGACCGACATTTCGCGCGTTTTCTGCGACAATTCGCGCCGCACACCCATTCATTCGATCCGTCACAGGGGGCGCCATGCGGCTGCGGACTCTCTCGTACATTGCTACATTCGCTCTAGTGGGCGCTCTGCTCGGTGCCTGTCAGCAGGATCACGGAGCGGGCGCGCCCGCTGATGTCGCGCCTAATGCAGGAGACAGCATGACGTTGCAACAGCACGACACCAAAGCGGGTGTGGGACCGGCCATCCAGAACGGCCAGATCGCGGTCGTTCATTACACGGGTTGGCTCTACGATGCGGGTGCTCCGGACAACAAGGGCAAGAAATTCGACAGTTCGGTCGACCGCGGCGCACCCTTCCGCTTTCCGCTCGGGACCGGTAGCGTCATCAAGGGCTGGGACCAGGGCGT
>JAGRJB010000461.1 GCA_020442965.1 Pseudomonadales bacterium | reverse complement strand
TCGGTGGCGGCCTGATGCAGGGACCCATCCTCATCATGGCGGGCGGTACCGGCGGACACGTCTTCCCCGCGCTGGCGCTGGCGCGAGCGTTGCAGGAGCGTTCCTTCGAGGTCGTCTGGCTCGGCACGCGGCGCGGCATCGAGTCGCGGCTGGTGCCGGCCGCCGGGATCCCGGTCGAGTGGGTCTCGATCGGTGGCCTGCGCGGCAAAGGCATCGCGACGCTGCTGCTCGCGCCGTTCCGTCTGCTGCGTGCGCTGTGGGAGTCGCTGGCGGTGATGCGCCGCCGTCGCCCGCTGGTGGTGGTCGGACTCGGCGGCTTCGTCAGCGGCCCGGGCGGCCTCGCGGCCTGGCTGGCCCGTCGCCCGCTGGTGATCCACGAGCAGAATGCCGTCGCCGGGCTGACCAACCGGTTGCTGGCGCGGTTCGCGCGCGAGGTGCTGGTCGCCTTTCCCGGCGCCTTCGCCGGCCAGCGTGCGACGCGCGAGATCGGCAATCCGGTGCGGCGCGAGTTCTTCGCCTTGCCGTCTCCCGAGTTGCGCTATGCCGGTCGCAGCGGTCCGTTGCGGCTGTTGGTCGTCGGCGGCAGCCAGGGCGCGGCCCGCCTCAACACCATCGTGCCGCAGGCGCTGGCCCGGCTGGCACCGCATCTGCCGGTCGAGGTGCGCCATCAGGCCGGCGAGCGCTGGCTCGAGCCTGCGCGCACGGCCTATGCGACCGCGCGGGTCGCCGCCGAGGTCGTGCCGTTCATCGACGATATCGCGACCGCCTATGCCTGGGCCGATCTGGTCGTCTGCCGGGCCGGCGCGCTGACCATTTCCGAACTGGCGGCCGCCGGCGTGCCGGCCGTACTGGTGCCATTCCCGGCGGCGGTCGACGATCATCAGACACGCAACGCCGAGTACCTCGTGCGCGAGGGCGCCGCGTTACTGATCCCGGACCGCGAACTGACCGACGAACGTCTGGCGGTCGAACTGCAGCGATTGTGCAGCGGGCGCGGCAAACTACTGGCCATGGCAGAGCGGGCACGCTTGTTGGCGCGGCCGAATGCGGCGCGCGATCTCGCCGCTGCCTGCCGACCGTTCTTGCGCGGTGCGGCATGAACGATCGGATGCGTCGCATCAACACGATTCATTTCGTCGGTATCGGCGGCAGTGGCATGAGTGGCATCGCCGAGGTACTTGCCAACCTTGGCTATAGGGTGCAGGGCTCCGATCTCAAGGCGAATGCCGTGACGGAGCATCTTGCCAGTCTCGGTGCCAAGATCATGATCGGCCATCGCGCGGAGCACATCAGCGATGCCGACGTAATCGTCGTGTCGAGCGCGGTGTCGCGCGACAACCCGGAGGTCGCCGCGGCGCTGGTCGCCCGTACACCAGTGGTGCCGCGTGCACAAATGCTCGGCGAGCTGATGCGCTTTCGCTATGCGATCGCAGTCGCCGGGACGCACGGCAAGACGACGACGACCAGCCTGTTAGCAAGCATTCTCGCCGAGGGCGGCGAGGATCCGACCTTCGTGATCGGTGGGCGGCTCAAGAGCGCGGCGAGCAATGCCCGTCTCGGCGCCGGTAAGTACCTGGTCGCCGAGGCTGACGAGAGCGACGCGTCGTTCCTGCACCTGCTGCCAATGATCGCGATCGTGACCAATATCGACAACGACCACCTCGTCACACACGACGGCAATTTCCAAAGCCTCAAGCAGAGTTTCATCGCGTTCTTGCACAATCTGCCGTTCTACGGACTCGCGGTGTTATGCACTGACGACATGCAGGTACGTAGCATCCTGGACGAGGTCAATCGACCCGTCCTCGGTTACGGTTTCGGTGCGGGCGCGGATCTGCGCGCGACCAATCTGCGGCGCGACGGCCTGCGATCCCACTTCGACGTCGTGCGACGCAACGACGACGTCCCGCTCGCCATCACGGTCAATTTGCCGGGTCGCCACAACGTGCTCAACTCGTTAGCGGCGATCGCAGTGGCATTGGAGCTCGGCGTCGCTCCGGCGGCCATGCAACGCGCATTGGCGAGTTTCCAGGGAGTCGATCGCCGACTGACACGCGTGGCCGATGTACAGCTCGCGGCCGGTGGCGCCGCAGTGACGATCGTCGATGACTACGGCCATCATCCGACCGAGATCGCCGCGACGCTCGATGCGATTCGGCAAGGGTATCCCGGCCGCCGCGTAGTGCTCGCGTTCGAGCCGCACCGCTACACCCGGACCCGCGATTTGCTCGACGATTTCGCCCAGGTCCTGTCGACGGCCGATGTCTTGCTTGTTAGCGAAGTGTACGCAGCGGGCGAAGCTCCGATCGCCGGCGCCGATGGGCGCGCGATTTGCCGTGCAATCAGGACGCGTGGTCACCTCGAGCCCGTGTTTGTCGAGAAGATAGAAGCACTTGCCGATGCGCTGGGCGATCTGCTGCGCCCGGGTGATGTGATCGTCACGATGGGCGCGGGCAACGTCAGTGCCGTCTCCCATGCGTTGCCGGCCCGTCTCGCCTCGGTCGGCGCAACGCGGAGCTTGGCGTGACGTGGGTCTTGCAGTTCGCCAAGTTGTCGATCAGTCGTGGGAACGCGCCATGACGCTGCCGATCGCCGTCGAGTTTGCCTCGCGCGTGCGCTACGACGAACCCATGTCGCGGCACACGACCTGGCACGTCGGCGGACCGGCGGACGTGTTCTTCCAGCCACGGGATCGGGCGGATCTGCTGGCATTCTGCAAACAACTCCCGTCCACTACACCGATCCACTGGTTGGGACTTGGCAGCAATTTGTTGGTGCGCGATGCGGGCATCCGCGGCGTTGTGATCGCAGCGCATGCCGCGCTGGCAACGCTCGAGCGCCGCGGCGCGAACGCCGTCTATGCCGAGAGCGGTGTACCTTGCGCGCTGATCGCACGCCGGTGCATCGATTGGCAACTGGGCCCGGCGGACTTCTTCGCAGGCATACCCGGCACGCTCGGTGGCGCGCTCGCGATGAACGCTGGCGCTTTCGGCGGCGAAACTTGGCCGCACGTGCGGATCGTCGAGGTCATCGATCGTCACGGCAATGAACGTGAGCGTGCGGCGAGCGAATACACGTTTGGCTATCGCCACATCGTGGCGCCGGCTTCCGATGAGTGGTTCCTGGCAGCCCAGTTCGAGTTTCAACCGCTCCCCGCCAACGATCGACAACCGATGCTGGCGATGCTCGCGCGTCGCAAAGCCTCGCAGCCGATTGGCGAGTGGAGCTGCGGCTCGACTTTCACCAATCCTGCGGGCGATCACGCCGCACGTCTGATCGAGGCGGCGGGCTTGAAGGGATACCGCATCGGCGGCGCGATGGTTTCACGGAAGCACGCCAATTTCCTGATCAACACGGGAACGGCGACGGCT
>JAGRJB010000460.1 GCA_020442965.1 Pseudomonadales bacterium | reverse complement strand
ACCGATGTTGCCCGGATGGGAGGTCTCGACCAGAACAATGCGCATGTGGATGTGTTGCATAGCGGAGTGAATCTCGCGGACCGAGCCGGGCAGCGCAGCGGCCGAAACGATCGCCTTGCGCGCCCCGCAACGGCCCCGCCCCTGTATGATACGCAAGGGCTTTACGCCTCGTCGCTACTTCAAAATATGCAGCCGTTACTCAATCTCGCGGTCAGTGCCGCGCGTCGCGCGGGCGACGTGATCATCCGCAGTTTGCCCAAGCTCGATAGTCTCGACGTGTCGACCAAGGGACGCCACGACTACGTCTCGGAGGTCGATCGTGCAGCGGAAGAGCAGATCATCGCGACGATTCGCCGGCTGTACCCTGACCATGCGTTTCTCGCCGAAGAGAGCGGCGAATCCGGCCGCGCGGGCGAAGTGCGCTGGATCATCGATCCACTCGACGGCACCACCAATTTCTTGCACGGCTTCCCGACTTTCGCCGTATCGATCGCCTGCGAAATCCGCGGGCGGCTCGAGCACGCAGTTGTATTCGATCCGATGCGCCAGGAAATGTTCACCGCCTCGCGCGGCATTGGCGCGCAGCTCGAGGGCAAGAAGATCCGCGTGAGCAAGCAGCGCACGCTCGAAGGGTCGTTGATCGCCACCGGATTTCCGTATCGTGCGGTCGAGCCATACTTCGATGAATACATGGCGATGCTGAAGCTCGTCATGTCGCAGTCGGCGGGCGTGCGCCGCCCGGGGGCCGCGGCGCTCGATCTCGCCTATGTGGCGGCGGGCCGCGTCGATGCCTTCTGGGAAATGGGACTGCACGCGTGGGATACGGCCGCAGGCACGTTGTTAGTGATCGAAGCTGGCGGGTTAGTCGGTACGCTCACCGGCGGAGACTACCAGCAAGGTGGCAATATAGTCGCGGGTACGCAGCGCGTTTACAACGCGTTGATCGAGGCGTTGGCGCCGCACGTGCCAGCCGCCCTCCGCAATCGCTAACTGGGCGGGGTGGCGCGTCGACTACCAAGCGCCTCGAATCCGACGATTACGTCCAGCAGTTCGGTCGTTATCTGCGTCTGACGTACCGAGCGTGTTTCCGAGTGTAGATCTTCCAGCTTTTCATCGACGGATTGCTCGGCCTGCTGCATCCGCGCCAACCGGGCTGCGTTCTCGGTCAGCAGCGCCTCGGCAGCCGCGCGATAAAGCGTCGCGAACAGCAGATTGCGAATCAGAGCCGCCAGCAGTTCCGGCGCTGGCAAGCCAAACTGCGGCAGGCTACGCGACCGCCAAGGTCGTCGCGCAAGATCTCGCAGCATCTGCGCGTCGAGTGGCAGCAAGTCCTGCGATACCGGACCCTGATGGCCGTGGCGGTCGCGTTGCGTGTAAACGAGCGTTACCGCAATACCGCCTGACCCGGCGCTCGTGCGATGCGGTTCCAATTGCGTGACCAGTTCGTCCGCCAGCCTGTTCAAGCCGTCCGCATTGGCTGGCGGCAGGAGCGTCGTCGCGACCGTGATGCCCTCGCCTGCCAATGCGCCCTGCATCTTCGCGCCGACGCACAGGACTAGCACGGTCCGGCCGCTTGTAAAGTGCCGCGCCGCCTCGACCGCCAGAAGCTCGTTGTAGTTGCCACAAAGACCGTGATCCGATCCGACGACGATCAGAACTTTCCTGGCCACACGCGAACGATCCGCAACCAGAGAACCGTGGTGCTGAATGAACGCGTGCAGTCCATCCAACACGGTCTGACGCCATGCGTCGATGGATCGTGCCGCCTGTTCGTATGGAGCCGCATTGATCGCCGACATGGTCTTCATCGTGCGCACGATCCCGCGGATGCTCTGCATCGTGGCGGTGCGGTGGGTCAGCCGCTCAAGGGACTGTGCCATTGGCGTGCTCCGATTCGGCCAGGGCGCGGCGCGCCGCCGCAACGATCCAGTTGCGGTCCTCGGCACCCACGCGACGACCGGACGCGATCAAATCGAGCAGCGTGCCCGCGTCACGACGCACGGCGCAACGAATTTTCTCCATCGCAAGGTCCGTAGCCATTTCATCCATGCCGTCTAACAACCCTTCCAGGGCCGAGAGCAATACTGCCAACTGTTCCGCCGCTGGCATTGGATCGCGCTCAGGTTGGCGCAGTGCGGCGCGCACGGCGGCGCCGCGCGCAAGGCGCTTACGTGTGTCGCTATCGAGGCGCGTACCGAAGCGCGCGAATTCCTCCAGTTCCTCGAACTGCGACAGCGTCACCCTCAGGTTTCCCGCGACGTCGCGAAACGCCGGACTTTGCGCCTTGCCGCCCACGCGCGACACCGAAACGCCCAGATCCACCGCCGGAAACTGGTTCTTCCGCACCAGTTGCGGGGAGAGGTAGATCTGCCCGTCGGTGATCGA
>JAGRJB010000459.1 GCA_020442965.1 Pseudomonadales bacterium | reverse complement strand
ATCCGTAACGATGGTCTAGCAATCGGCATGAGTCTTTTGCTAATGACCGACTGCGTTAGTCTCACGGCGCTGCGGCTTGCGCCGCGCATGATGAACCCGGAGTCAGGTGGACTCTTCCGCGCATACCGTATCCCGGGCCTCGATCGCAAACGAAGGGCGTTCATTCGCTACATACGCAGCACAACACTTTCCGTCGCCGCACGCATGTTGATCGAGGAAGTTCTGCGAGCCGCAGCGGAAATACAGCAAGTTGGCGGCGAGGACTGAGCTCCGGCAGGATGGACAATCTGGAGCGCAAATCTGTCGATCTGTATGCCAGAGTCCTTTTCATTGCAGCGTTCTTCTAGCTCTTTCTTGGGCGCTCAGGGCGCGAGATGGTCGGGGTGCAGCGGGGACCACCAGGACAATGCACAGGTCCAAGGCATATTGCGCGGCTGGCATGCCGTCTTGTGCGCAATCCATGGACAGACGGCGTGACGCCGGAAGCTCATCGAGAGATCGCAGCCGAAAGCGGCCTTACGGCGTGTCTGATTTTGCGGCAACCAAATGAACCTTAGCAATCGTGCTATCAAGACTAACCGCCTCAACCTTGATGCGAATTAGCACTTTTTTCGTCGCAATTGCGCGGACACTCGATCCAGCGCATGGACCTTCGATCAGCGATTCATGTGCGCGTAGATCGAATGCCCGTTGCCAAAGCGTTTCGGCAACGCTCGTTATTTACAGCCGTTCCAAGCTACAAACAGAATTGCGGTGATCATATGCAGATTCTGCTGCGTCACATTGCCCTCGTTGGCGCGGCGGATATCTCGCTATCTGAGCAAAGTGTGCGGCACTTTTTTCTATTCGCGCAGCGTATCATTGAGGATGAACAGGCCTTGGGTGGGTCCGGTACTGGCTAGGGCTGGGCGGATTACGCGGCGCGCAACGTTGCGTCTCGTGTCTAACAGAATTCTTCTCGAAATTAACTTCTGGCAGCTCGGCATATCACCCTCGACATGAACACCATTTCAGGCGCATATCCATCCACGAGCCGTGCTTGGTACGTCGTCGCGCTTCTGACACTCGCATATATCGTGTCGTTTGTTGACCGGCAGATCATGGCGCTATTGATCGAGCCCATCAAAGCGTCGCTTGACCTTTCCGACACACAGGTCGGCTTGCTCCTCGGCCCGGCTTTCGCGATTTTCTACGTGACGCTCGGTTACCCAGCAGGATTGCTCGCCGACCGCAAGAGTCGCAAGGTGATCATCGCCGTCGGCATTTCTATCTGGTCCATCATGACGGCACTCTGCGGGCTGGCGCAGAACTTCCGACAGCTCTTTGTGGCGAGAGTAGGGGTGGGCGTTGGTGAAGCGACGCTCACGCCGGCTGCATTGTCGTTGATTTGCGATTGCTTCCCGCGCGAGCGCCGGGCCCGGCCAATCAGTGTCTACATGGCGGGTATCTCGCTGGGTAGCGCCCTAGCCTATCTGATAGGTGGCTCGTTGCTCGACCCACTGCTCGCGCTGCGGCCGTATGTTGTGCCGGGGATTGGGCTTATCCATCCTTGGCAGGCTACCTTTCTGATTGTCGGTCTGCCGGGCCTACTGCTCGCGATCCTGATCGCAAGTATCCGTGAACCGGCACGACAGGAAGTGAATCGCACGCTTGACGCGAGCACGGCTCGTGAGGTCATGTTGGTGGCCTTGAAATACATGCGGGACCGCTGGCAAGCATACTCGTCGCTCACGATAGGAATGTGCGCCAACACGATCATAGGCTACGTCGCATCATGGACCGTCGTCTTATTCCAGCGACGATGGGGCTGGGGCATCGGCGACATCGGCGTCGCTCTGGGTTTGATACTCCTCGTCTGTGGACCGTTAGGCACGGTGATCGGCGGGTTGATGTCAGACCGACTTGCACGCGCCGGCCACAAGGATGCGGCGATGCGTGTAACTGTAGTGAGCATTGTCTTGATGGTGATTTTCAGCGTGCTATATCCGGTGGTTGAACCACCCTCGCACGCCCTTGGTCTATTCGCGGTCATGGTGCTGAGTGCCTCGGCAGCATCGGCGACGGGTGCCGTCGCTTTGGTGACGGTGAGTCCCAATCAGATAAGAGCACAGGCAACCGCGCTCTACTGGATCGTGAAGAACCTGATCGGGCTCATGCTCGGGCCAGTGTCAGTCGGTCTGCTGACCGACCGAGTGTTTGGCGACGCGGGAAAGGTTGGTAGCAGCATGGCGATCGTATCAGCGGTGTTCGGCGGAATTGGAATCGCCGCTCTAGTCATGGGCGCCAGACACTACAAGGTTTGCGTGACGAAGGTGAGCGATCAATAATCGCTCCCGTTCAAAATGAAACGCATGCACTCTCAGGTATACCGTCTGTTAGGTAGGGTAGGGTAGGGTAGAGGGTAATGAACTTGTCGGAGCGACGGTGACCGGCGATCGAGCACTTCGTGACACTCGCGCATCGTCAGCGATGCTATGGCGCGCCAGCATGATTCGCCGCAAGTTGCGCCCGGCAGGCGTGACCGTGAACCAAAAGCGGGAGGTTGAACTTAACGTGTTACTGATTCGAGGTAGGCAATAATCGCACGGCGATCTTCTTCTCTTGGGACTCCAATGAAGACCATGGAGGTACCTGGTACCAAAACGGCCGGCTTCTCGATCCATTGGTCGAGGGTGGAACTACCCCATACCAATCTGGATTTGCCGAGGGCCTCTGAGTACGAGTAGCCCTTGAGCGTTCCAGCTCGCCGACCTATCACGCCAGCGAGGTTCGGACCGATCTTTTTCGGTATGTCTTCGTTCTCATCGCTCGTCTGAGCTGCTGCAAGATCGTGGCAGGCTGCACATTGCAACCATAGTACCTTGCCGCGCTTCACCAACTTGGCATCAGTGGCCAGCGGAAGTTCGGCCACCGCAGCGATTGGGACTGCGCTGGCTACCGCGAGCAAGACGACCAAAGTGAATACAGATAAATTTCGCATAAAATACCTACGCTCGATCGAGAATCTCCAGCGCAACGCGTTCGCCCGACTCCATGGCACCTTCAAGGCCTCGTTCCATGATGGCCGTGTGCTCACCACAGAATGAGACACGCGGCAAGCTGTCGCGCATGTGCTGACCAAATTTTTGAATCTGACCAGTCTGCCAGTACACCCAGTCTCCGGCACCAAACGGGTCGCCACGTCCACAGGACTGAACGGCGATCGGCGTCAGGATGCCACGCATGGACGGCCGGATCCTGGTTGCTTCAGCTGCGACATATTCGAAACATTGCTGATCAGTCATGAAGTGGAAGGGGTGCTCTTCGGGACCATTAATGTAGGCGTGAACCACGCTGAATTGTCCGTTTGGACCGCGACTCATCGCCGTCAGCTGATCAATAGACGTATCCGTCCACATATTTGCGGGTAGACCATCCTTTTCCCAGTAGGGTTCCTTAATTCCCATGAACACCCGAATTGACGGACCGAGCGCCAACTCTTGCACTGCAACCGCGAGTGATGACGGCAATCCGGGTGAGAATCGCACGTCCCGCAAATGCGGTGGTGGTAGCGAGACGACTGCAAATCGAGCGCGATATGACGTGCCGTCAGCGCACTCCGCAGTTACCCCGTCAGTGTCACTTGCAATGCCGACAACCGCTTTCTCGGTGAGAATCGTGTCAGCCGCAAGGGCGTCAGCCATCGCTGCTGGTAAACGTGCGTTGCCGCCCTCGATCTCAAAAGCTGGTACTGCTTTTGGATCATTGCCATGAATCTGACGATATCGATCACGATGTATCGAATTGAATTGTTCCCGC
This sequence comes from Pseudomonadales bacterium, assembly GCA_020442965.1. Lineage (GTDB taxonomy): Bacteria > Pseudomonadota > Gammaproteobacteria > Steroidobacterales > Steroidobacteraceae > CADEED01. The sequence goes on along the minus strand of JAGRJB010000459.1, from coordinate 970 downwards.
TTCATCTCGTATAGAGCGGATGTTATTGCGAACGAGTCAGTGTGGACCCAAACAGCGGTGAGATCGATTGTTTTCTGATTGTGTCCAAGCGAACGCAGGTAGTCTGGTCCTGAGATATTGTCCCACTTCGCGAACTCGGGCATGAGCCAAGCGTCGGCCGACTTGCCGCGCAGAGGCGAATCTTCGAACATCTTGCCCAGCAGTTGATGCGGCAGGATTTTTCGGTCCTCGCCCGACAGCGGATTGACGTTGCTTGATGGCCAATCGTCTTTGAGAACCCACTTTCCTCCAACGTAATAAGCCCAGGAATTGCCCGAGAGTGGCCCACCATCAGGTGGCTGAGCCTTCAGTTTGAATCGCTGCATGGCAGCGACCACGCGTGCATAACCACTACCGATGTACTGTCCGCCACCCTCCGGAAGACCGGGTACATTGACCATCGTCTTAACTCTCCCCCCGACTCTCTGGCGACCTTCCAACACCTTTACCGATAGACCCTGCTCCTGCAAGATCAGCGCTGCATTCAAGCCCGACAAACCTGCACCAACGACGATTACATCGGTCGGCCGGCTCGCGCCGGCAAACAGTGGTCGCGGCACAGTGACGGCCGCTCCACCCAGTAGTGCCAACATGGTGCGTCGATTAACGGTCGTCATTTCAGTATCTCCAGAAAAATAATCACTGCTCCGCGCTCGTGATCCCGACTGCCGATATCGCCGTGGCCGCTACCGTGCGTGAAGAATATGCTGTTATTCACTTGCCATCGCCGTCAGTTTATAGCTTGTAGCGAACTGACAAGAACCACATACGCGGCGGGTACATATAACCTGACGCGAACCCCAGCGAAGCGCCAAAATCGAAGCTACCGTTGAATACCTTGGAGTCCGTTAGATTAGTTCCACCCAGCGTCACGAGCGCATTGCCAGTCGAATTCTCCCAGCGCAGTTGCGCATTCAGGAGTTCAAAATCC
>JAGRJB010000458.1 GCA_020442965.1 Pseudomonadales bacterium | reverse complement strand
TCAGGTGGTGAAGCTCGCGCCACAGTCCGCAGGCGCGCAGGCCTTTCTCGCCAGGAAGCGTCTCAAGATGCTGATCGGCGAGCAGTGGTTAGACGCGGTGTCGGGCAAGACACTCGACGCCATCAGTCCGGCAACGGGTGAACTGTTGGCGACAGTCCCCGCTGGGGAGCAGGCCGACGTCGATCGAGCAGTGCAGGCGGCGCGGGCGTCGTTTGAAGCGGGGATCTGGCGCGACCTGCCGGGGGCACAGAAGGCGCGGGTGCTGTGGAAGATGGCCGATCTCATGGAGGCCGCGCTCGACGAGTTGGCTGAACTCGAGACACTCGATCAAGGTAAGCCGATCTGGATCGGTAAGTACGCAGAGATCCCAGGTGGCATCGAGCAGTTCCGCTATTTTGCGGGGCAGGCGACCAAGATCGAGGGGCGGACCATCCCGACGTCCATCAACTATCAGCCGGCCGGCAAGAAGATATTTGCGTATACGCTGAAGCAACCGATCGGTGTGGTCGGAGCAATCGTACCGTGGAATTCGCCGATCGTTCTAACGGCCATGAAACTTGCGCCGGCTCTGGCGGCCGGCTGCTCGATGGTGCTGAAACCAGCGGAGGATACCTCGCTAACAGCTTTGCGACTCGGCGAGCTGCTGCTGGAGGCCGGCTTGCCGCCCGGCGTGTTGAACATCGTCACCGGCTTGGGTGAGCAGGCGGGCGCGGCACTCGCTGAGCACCGCGATGTCGATAAGATCGCCTTCACGGGTTCGACCGAAGTCGGCAAGCTGATCGTCAATGCGGCACGTGGCAACCTCAAAAAGGTGACGATCGAGCTGGGCGGAAAGTCACCGGCCATCGTGATGCGCGATGCCGATCTCGAGCTTGCGATACCCGGCGTCGCCAATGCGATCTTTTTCAATTCGGGCCAGGTGTGCGTGGCGGGGTCGCGTCTATATGTACACGAAACGATCTATGACAAAGTCATGGCGGGCGTGGCCGACTATGCACAAGGCCTGAAGCTCGGCAATGGACTCGATCCCACTGTGCAGATGGGACCTCTTATCAGCGCCAAGCACGCGGACCGTGTGTTGTCTTACATCGACTCCGGGATCCAGCAAGGCGCCGAGGCAGTGACCGGCGGTCGACGCGTCGACGGCACGCAAACTTTCATTGAGCCTACAGTGTTAGCCAGGGTGAACGCCAACATGAGCGTTGTGCAAGAGGAGATCTTTGGCCCGGTCGTGGTCGCGGCGCCATTCAAGGATTTGGAGGACATTCCTGCGATTGCCAACGACACGGTGTACGGCCTCGGCGCCAGTGTCTGGACCAACTCACTCTCGGCTGCGCATCGGTTGGCGGCGGAGATTCGGGCTGGATCGGTGTGGATCAATTGTCACCCGATGTACGATCCCAGTCTGCCGATCGGCGGCGTCAAACAGTCAGGCTGGGGTCGCGACAGTGGTCATCAAGCGGTCGAGAACTATCTCGAGACGAAAACTGTATGCGCCGTGATCTAGTCTCACGACGATGACTACAGGTTCGGGGGAGCCGCGGCTCGGGGGCGCTCGTTTGGTCGCGTATGCGCTGCCGACGCTGGCGTTGCAATCGATGATGGTGCCGCTACTGCTGTATCTGCCGCCTGCCTACGCGTCGGTGACGGTTGGCATGGCCTTGTCTGTGGTGGGCGCCATGTTTCTCGTGGGGCGAGTGTTCGAGTTGTTCTCAGACCCTTTGATAGGCGCGCTATCGGATCGGACCCGTAGCCGGTTTGGCCGCCGTCGACCCTGGATGTTGATCGGCCTGCCGATCGCCGTGGTGGCCGGGTGGTTTCTGGTGTCGCCGCCAGCAGGCGCGAGTGCCGCTTATCTCGGCGTCTGGTTGATCATTCTTTATCTCGGCTGGACCATGATCTACATACCGCACCAGAGCTGGGGCGGGGAGATCACTAACGATTACCAGGAGCGAACTCGCATCGCGGGCTATCGCGAAACTGGCGCATTCGTCGGCTACCTGCTGGCCTCGCTGGTGCCGCTGATCTACTGGAAATTCATCATGGGTGTCGAGGCGCCAAGCTTCGAGCAGATCGTGCGCGTTATCGGCATTTTCTTCGCCGTCGCGCTGCCCGTCGGCGTGATTGCCTGCTTGCTATTCGTGCCGCAGGGTGTCGCACGAACTGACGAACAAGCACCGTCGTGGCGTGAGCTATATGCCATTCTGGCCCGCAATCGGCCATTCTTGCGACTCGGCGGATCCTATCTGTTCGACCGCCTCGCGATGGGGACCTACTTCGCCGCACAGCCGTTCTTCGTGGCCATGGTGCTCGATCTGCAAAAAGATGTTCTGACCGTGGGGCTCACCAACACGATCGTCGCCGCGCTGCTCGCTCCGTCGTGGGTCGGCATTGCCAGGCGCCTGGGGAAACACCGCAGCTACGTTTTGGCGAACGTCATCACGGCCGGCTCCTACTTGCTGTTGTTCTTTGCGCCCGTTGGTGCGCTGGGCGTGGTTCTGGCCGCCCAAGTACTGATGGGCTTCGGTAACGGCGGCACGATGATCACGCCGCCCGCGATGGCCGCCGACACCGTGGACCATGACGAATTGCACTCCGGTGTGCGGCAGATGGGCGGGCACATGGCATTCCTGGCAATCGTCTTCAAAGGCGGCATCATGCTGGGTGCACCGTTGACACTCGGATTGATCGCCATGTTTGGCTACGAGGGTGGTGCGCAGGTACTCGATAGCCCGTCTGCGTTTGGCATTCGAATTTGCGCATCATTGCTGCCTGCAGCGCTGCTGTCGGTGCCAATGATCTTCATGTGGCGATTCCCGATCGATGCGGCTCGGCATAGCGAGATCCGCGCCGCGCTCGAGCAGCGCGCAGCAGGCTAGCGTCGTGCGCGTGCTTCGCTGGATCGGCAAGGGGCTGCTCGCCAGCGTCGCGGTGCTGATCATCGTCGTACTCGGCTTCTATGTAGCCGATCCGGTTGTCATTCGGCGCATGATCACCGGTCCCGCGATGGGCGCCGTCGACCAAACGGAACGCAATCAGCCGCAGGAAGCTGTGTCTGGAACGGAAGCGGCGATTGCCACGGCTACGAACACGACCATCGATCCCGCGGCGATCGCTGCGGCTGAGCGCTATGCCAATGACACGCAGTCGGTCGCATTGCTGATCTGGCATCGTGGGGCGTTGCGTTACGAGAAGTATTGGCCGGGGCACGATCGCAATACACGCACCGATCCATTTTCTGCGCACAAGTCGGTCGTGGGTCTTCTGATGGGCGCAGCCATTCAGGACGGCTTGATCAAGTCTGTTGATGAACCCGCCGCCAACTACCTGCCAGAGTGGCGCCACGATTCACGCAGAGACATCACGATCAGGGATCTGTTGCAAATGTCATCGGGACTGGAGATCGTGCGCTTTGGTACATGGGCGAGTTTCCAACTGACTCTTGGTAGCGATATCACGGACACGGCCTTGTCGGTGCCCGCGGAGCATCCGCACGGTAGCGAGTTCCAGTATCTCAATGTCAATGCGCAGTTGCTCGGCATAATCTTGCAACGCGCCGCAGGTAAGCGCTATTCGCAGTATCTGTCAGAACGACTGTGGGGTCGTATAGGCGCGCCGACCGCCTATGTGTGGCTCGACCGTGAAGGCGGTATGGCGCACACATTCTGCTGCATTTACACGACGGCGCGCGGCTGGCTACAGGTCGGCTTGCTACTGAAGAACCAGGGACGTTTTCAAGATGATCAGGTAGTGCCGGCGCAGTGGATCGCAGACATGGTCACGCCAGCTGCCACCAACCCCAACTACGGCTATCAAATCTGGTTAGGCTCACCGCCGGGCCAGGAACGACGCTACAACGACAAAACGATCAAGGCTTATCACTCAGAGCCGTTCGTGGCGGACGATGTTGTCTTCATCGATGGCTTCGGCGGGCAGCGCGTCTACGTCGTACCGTCGCAAGACCTGGTGATCGTGCGTACCGGCAAGGTGGTGCAGGATCTGAACGCGCTCGCGAAGAATTGGGATGATGCGCGCATTCCAAACGCCATTCTGCGCGGGATTGTGCCGGTGCCGGCGACCGACGTGGCGCCCTAGCGACCTTGCGCGCTAGCGCACTTGCCTGGCAGCCGCGCGGCCCGCGATGCGGCCCAACGTGATCGCCATACAGAGTCCCATTGCCGGTAGGTAGCCCGTTACATCGGGGCCCGAGATGCTACGCGCGGTGCCGCCGCCTGCAAACAGGTTGGGGAGCGCTGTTCCGTCTGCGCGCAACACTCGCGCTTCGCTGTCGACGCGCAGCCCACCTTGCGTATGAAACAGCGCACCTGTTACTCGAATCGCGCAGTACGGCGGAGCGAGCGCGTCGAGTTTGGCAAATGATCGGCCAAGAGAGTCTACGGTGCCGGCTGCTTTGCTCGCTGCAACCTGCGCGAGTGTCTGTGTGAGCGAACCCGCTGCAACTCCCATCTGGCTCTCCAGCGCAGGCAGGTGCGCCGCCGATTTCACCGCACCTAACTGTTTGAGCTGTTGCAACTCGATCGAATGTCCGAGCGAGGCTGTGAGTCGTTGCTGATCGAACAAGACCCATGCGCGACCCTCCGGCTGCGCCAGCACCGGGATGCACATACCCGAAATGTTGGCGAGTTCGTGGGTGAAGCGCTGGCCGCGTACGTTCACCAGCACGCCGCCGTCGATCATCAGGGTGTGAGGGACGATAATCGACTGGGGATCAGCCAGTGTACCGAGCCCCTGGTAAGCCGACATGTCGGCCGCTTCGCCGCCGAGCGCCGCGCCCCACAGAATGCCATCGCCACGGTTGCCCTCGTGACCGAAATAGCGGGCGTTGGCCATCGCTGGAATGTGCTTTGCGATCATAGAGTGATTGCCGCCGAAGCCGCAGGTTGCCAGAACAACCGCGCTGCAACCCAGTTCCTCGTGGCTGCCATCCGGTCGCGCAATGCGCACGCCGAGCACGCGATCGCTTGCATCGGCGTAAAGGTCCGTGACCAACGCCTCGGTCACGAGCGCGACACCGCTACGTTCCGCGGCAGTCGACAACCGGCCTAATAACTCCTCGCCAGTGCGACCGGGCGGCGCGTGCAGGCGCGGGCGGGAATGGCCGAGCCCGGTCCAGGCGAAGTCGAGTTGCAGCGGCACGGCATGCTGTTCGGCGAGCCAATCCACCGCGGGGCCGGATTCTCGCCCGATCAGCTCGGTGAGTGCACGGTCGGCTCGTCCTTCCGTTTTGGCGAGCACGTCCTCGACAAACGCGG
>JAGRJB010000457.1 GCA_020442965.1 Pseudomonadales bacterium | reverse complement strand
CGTTCGATCAGTTGACGCTCGATCTGACGGCCAAGACGTATCGATATCTCGATGAAGAAGAAATTGCTGCCGCAGAGGCCGAAAAGCGCAAGGCGGAACAGGCCAATCGACAGATCAACGGCGGCGCAGAGTAAGCAAGTGAGCAGGGGCAACAGCATGGTCAGGGCAGGAAATCCCGGAGATTTGCGTGTGCGGGTGCTATTGGCGCTGGCCATGGCGTTATCGTTAGGCGCGTGCTCGAGCAAGAACGACGAGCTCGATCGCTTCATCAGCGATACCAAGCAACAACCGGGTGGCCGCGTCGAGCCGCTGCCTGAAGTGAAGCCCTACGAGTCATTTGCGTATTCCGCTGCGACGATGCGTTCGCCATTTCAGCCGGGCGGCAGTGGTCAAGGCCCGTCTGGACCCGGTTCCGCACAGTTGCGTCCTGATCAGCGGCGCAATCGCGAATTCCTCGAGCAGTTTTCGCTCGATACGTTAAAAATGGTCGGTACGTTGAAGATCGATACCCACACCTATGGTCTGGTGCAGACCAAGGACGGCCTCGTACATCGCGTGCAGCCTGGTAACTACGTAGGCCAGAGCGACGGCAAGGTCGTCGAGATCTCGCCTTCCAAGATTAGCGTCGTGGAAATTACTCCGGACGGTCTCGGTGGGTATATGGAACGCCCAGCCGCGCTCGCCCTGAATACACGATGATCCGCGACAGGGAGATGGATCGAATGAAGAATTTCAATGCCCGCCAACTGGTAGCCGCCACATTCCTGTGGTTAGCGGCCGGATTTGTCGGTCTGCTCGCAACCGCGACGGTAGCCGGCGCTCAGGGCGCTCCCAACACGCTCGAGGCGATCGATGTGCAGACCTTGCCAGGTCAGCAGCTGCAGATCACGATGAAGCTGTCGGGACCGGCACCAGAGCCCCTGTCGTTCACAATCGACAATCCAGCACGGATATCCTTCGACCTGCCGAACACCGCGCTCGCGCTGCCGTCGCGCCGGATCGACGTGCGTTCGGCGGGCCTCGATACGATACTCGCTGCCGAAGCAGCGGGCCGCACGCGCCTCGTCATGAACCTCGACCGGCTCGTGCCCTACGAGACACGCGTCGCGGGCGATACCATCGTCGTGACGCTCGGTGCCGCTGCCGCGCAGGCGCAGCAAGCAGCCGCTGCGGCTGCTCGTGCGCCGACTTCCTCGCCAAGCGCCGTGCCCAGCGGCCCGCGCGCCATCCGCTCGATCGACTTTCGTCGCGGCAATGACGGCGCCGGGCGCGTCGTCGTCCGTCTGTCCGATCCGCGCACGCCGATCAGCCTGAAGCAGCTCGGCAATCAGATCGTGGTCGATTTCTCAGGCGCCGATGTGCCGCGCAACCTGATGCGCCGCTACGACGCCGTCGATTTCGCCACGCCGGTCACCAACTTCGACGTCTCGCGTGTCGGCGAAGGCGCCCGCATCGCCATCAACGCC
>JAGRJB010000456.1 GCA_020442965.1 Pseudomonadales bacterium | reverse complement strand
TGCGGCGGACGATCCGCGTGAAGGCTATGCCATCCTGGGCGACAGCGCCGCAAGTGCGAAGGTCGTTGCCGTCGGCGAGGAGATCAGCGGCGGTGTCAAGCTGCACTCCGTTTACGCTGACCGTGCCGTGATCGAGCGAGCCGGGGCGCTGGAGTCAGTCTACTTGCCGCAGGGGACGGGCGTTGCCGGTCCACCGCCGCCGGTCACCTCCGCCCCGACCCAAACGCCCCTGCTCGACCGAATGCGCAGTCTCGTCAACGAGCAGCCGGGGGCGCTGAGCCAGGTGATTCGGCCCCAACCGGTGTTCTCGCAGGGGAAACTGAAGGGTTTTCGCGTCTATCCGGGCCTCAATCGTCAGGCGTTTTCGCGTCTCGGTTTGCGTGCCGGGGATCTCGTGACAGCCATCAATGGCACCCCGCTGGACGATCAGAGTCGCGGTGAGGAGATTTTTGGCACCTTAGGTTCTGCAACCGATGCACGCATCACAGTCACGCGGAACGGCCGGCAGCAAGATCTGTCACTTAACTTAGCGCAAGTCGCCGCCGAGGCGGATGCACTCGTCGGGACGCAGGGTATGGTGCCGATCGATCAAAGCGAACCGATGCCGGTACCGAGCGATCCGCAGTCGATGCCGGGCGTGCCTGGGCCAGGAAATGAGTGAGCCGTGTCCTTGGGGGCGCGTAGAGTCAGTGTCGCGGCGTTTGCGCCGCGCGGGGTGTAATTAATGAGCAAAGTCCTCTACATGCGGCATGGGTGGAGCGCACGATTATTGATCGTGGTCGGCCTGTGTGCGCTCACCGCCACGACGCTGGTCAGTGCCCAGCCGGGGCAGCGCATCACACCGAACTTCAAAGATGCCGAAATCGGCCAGGTGATCGAAGCTGTGGCGGCGGCGACCGGCAAGACGATCATCCCGGATCCGCGCGTGCGTGCGCAGGTCACGATGCTCTCGTCGACCGCAATGAGCCCGAGTGCGTTTTATGAGGCGTTCCTCGCATTGTTGGCAGTGCACCAGTTCATCGCTGTCGAGACGGGCGGCATCGTACGCATCATGCCGGACGCGAACGCCCGACAGATGCCCTCTAACGACTTGCCCAATCGCGTCAGCGCAACCTCTGATGAATTGGTCACCCAGATCATCTCGGTACAGAATGTCAGCGCCGCGCAGCTCGTGCCGGTGCTGCGCCCACTGATGCCGCAGGCCGCACACCTGGCCGCTTATCCGGCGTCCAACATCCTGATCATCTCCGACCGCGCCAACAATGTGAGTCGGCTGATGCGCATCGTCCGTCGCATCGATCAGGTAGGCGACTCACAGGTCGACGTCATCAATCTGCAGAACGCTTCGTCTGGTGAGGTCGTTCGCATCATCAATTCCTTTTTTCAGCAGCAGGCAGCCGCCGAGGGCGGAGGTGCCGCCGTACGCGTCATCGCGGACGAACGCTCCAACAGTCTGTTGATCGGCGGCGATCAGTCGCAGCGCCTCAAAATTAAGGCGCTGATCGCGCATCTGGACACGCCGCTCGACTCCGGCGGCGACACGCAGGTGCGGTATTTGCGTTACGCCGACGCTGAGAAGCTCGCGACACGTCTCAAAGAACAGGTCGGCGCCACGATCGCGATCGCCGGTGGTCCAGCCGCAGGCGGTGCTGGCGCCGCAGCCTCTGCGCCGACCGGCGTCACCAGCGATCGCAGCGTTACCATCTGGGCGGAACCGGAAACCAATGCGCTCGTGATCACCGCGCCGCGCAAGATCATGCAATCGCTGATGGCGGTGGTCGACAAGATCGACATTCGGCGAGCGCAGGTGCTGGTCGAAGCGCTGATCGTCGAATTGAACGACACCAATGGGGCCAGTCTCGGTGTGAGCTGGGCAGTCGACGGCAGCAAATCCGATAAAGCGGTCGGCGGTTTTCTGCCGGGCGGCGCAGCCTCACCCGTCGTCAATCTCGCGGCGATCGCACGCGACCCGAGCGCGGCCAACCTGGCGAACGCTCCGTCGGGATTCAGCGTTGGCATTGGCCGATTGGCCGGTACCGGAATTAACTTTGCCGCGGTCGTGAACGCCATCCGATCAAACGCCAAGAACAACATAATCGCGACCCCATCCGCCGTCACGCTCGACAATCAGGAAGCCGAACTGAAGGTGGCGCGCGAGGTTCCATTCCTCACCGGGCAGTTCACCAACACCGGCGCCTCCGAAGGGTCGATCAACCCGTTCCAGACCGTGCAGCGCCAGGAAGTAGGTCTGATCCTCAAAGTGACGCCGCAGATCAGCGATGAGAACGTGATGCTCAAGATCGAGCTCGAAGACTCGCAGCTCGAGGGCTCGACCGCCGGCGGCGTGGCCAATCTGAACCAGATCACCAGCAAACGCTCGATCAAAACCAGCGTGCTGATCGATGACGGCGGAACAGTGGTCGTCGGCGGGCTGCTCAGCGATGCGCTTCGTTCGAGCGAATCGCGCGTGCCGTTCCTCGGGCGCATTCCAATCATCGGCGAATTGTTCCGCGATCGATCAGGCACCAAGGAAAAGCGCAACCTGATGCTGTTCCTGCGGCCCAGAATTCTGCACGATGGCATCGACGCGCAGATCGAAACTAACAGCAAGTACAACTACATGCGCGAAGAGCAGCGCAAGCAGGGCCGCGGCGAGTACTTCCCGCTCCTGCCTGGCGCCAAGAAGCCCATGTTACCGGCCGCACCTCCACCGCCGGTGAAACCCGCGGTGCCGGCGGGCGACCCCAAGGACGCGACAGATAAAGGCGAGTCATCAGCCACGACGCCCGGCGCGGAGTCGCCTTCCACGGCACCGCCGCCTGTACCCGTCGAGACGCCGTCGCCGGAAGCGCCTGCGCCCTAGCGTGAATCGGCAGCCATGAGCGAAGTGCTATCTACCCCGGTCGCCGCACCGCGCCGCCTGTCGTTCACGTTTGCCAAGCGGCACGGCGTGCTCGTGCGCCGTGTGACGAACGGTGTCGCTGAATGTGTCTACAAGCCAAACGCGACACCGCTTGCGATCGCGGAGGCGCGCCGCTACCTGCGCTTGCCGATGCGGCTGGAGAAACTCGCTGAGGGTGAATTCGACGCACTCCTGCGTAGCACCTACGAAAGCGGCTCCGGTGCGATCGAAGCAGCATCGGGACTGGACGAAACAACCGACCTCGCCTTTCTCGCGCAGGAACTGCCCGAACAAGCCGACCTGCTCGAGAGCGACGACGACGCGCCGATCATTCGACTGATCAACGCGGTGCTCACGCAGGCGGTCAAGGAAAACGCGTCGGACATACACGTGGAACCCTTCGAGAATCGGCTGGTTGTGCGTTTCCGGGTCGACGGCGTGTTGCGCGAGGTACTGCAAAGCAAGCGTGCCGTGGCACCGCTCGTCGTGTCACGTATCAAGGTCATGTCGAAGCTCGACATTGCCGAGAAGCGCTTGCCGCAAGACGGCCGCATCAGTTTGCGCATCGCTGGCCGCGCGGTTGATGTGCGTGTGTCGACTATTCCATCGGGACATGGCGAACGCGTGGTGCTGCGTATTCTCGACAAGCAGGCAGGTCGCCTCGAACTCAATTCACTCGGCATGGATCCTGTGTCCGAGCAGCGCATCAATGAACTCATCCACAAGCCGCACGGCATTCTGCTCGTCACGGGCCCCACAGGATCGGGCAAGACCACCACGCTCTACGCGAGCCTCGAGCGGCTCAACGACAATACGCGCAACATCATGACCGTCGAGGATCCGATCGAGTACTACATCGACGGCATCGGGCAGACACAAGTGAATACCAAGGTCGAGATGACGTTCGCGCGCGGTCTGCGCGCTATTTTGCGTCAGGACCCGGACGTGGTGAT
>JAGRJB010000016.1 GCA_020442965.1 Pseudomonadales bacterium | reverse complement strand
CCACCGGCCGAATCGCCCTCGACCAGAAACAATTCCGACCGGCGCGGCTCATCGCAGGTGCAATCGGCCAACTTGCCGGGCAATGCGGGGCCGGCGGTCACGCGTTTACGCACGACCTTCTGCGCGGTGCGAATTCGATCCTGCGCGTTCTCGATCGCGAATTGCGCGATGCGCTCGCCAGCGTCCGGGTGTTGGTTCAACCACAGCGACAGCGAGTCGTGCACAAAGCCTTCGACCACCGACGCGGCGTCGCGTGACGCAAGCCGCTCTTTCATCTGTCCGGCGAATTGCGGCTCGCGAATCTTGATCGACAACACGTAACAAACCTTGTCGAACACGTCTTCGGCCGTCAGCTTGAGGCCGCGCGGCACGAGATTGCGAAACTCACAAAACTCGCGCACCGCTCCTGCTACGCCGGCACGCAGACCATTGACATGGGTGCCACCTTCAACGGTTGGAATCAGATTGACGTAGCTCTCGCCGAAGGCACGATCGATATTTGGCGCCCAGGTCAGCGCATAGTCGACCGCGTCGTCCTTGCCATCGCGCTTGCCCAGAATCGGCTCGGCTGGCAGCGACTCTTCTTTACCGAGCTCGTCGCGCAGATACGCGCCGAGATCGCCGGTGAAGAACCATTCCTCTTTCTCTTGCGTCGCTTCGTTGGCAAAAGTGATCTTCAGGCCGGGGCACAGTACCGCCTTGGCCTTGAGGACGTGCTTCAGTTGCGGCACCGAGAACTTCTCGCTGTCGAAGAACTTCTTGTCAGGCCAAAATTGAATCGTTGTGCCGCTGTTGCGCTGACCAACCGTGCCAGTGACTTCCAGCTTCGAAGCGCGGTTGCCATCCTTGAAACTGATGTTGTATTCCTTGCCGCCGCGCTTGATCCAGCATTCGAGGTGCGTCGACAGCGCATTGACGACGGACACACCGACGCCGTGCAAGCCGCCCGAGAACTGGTACGTCTTGTCCGAGAACTTACCGCCCGCGTGCAACTTCGTCAGGATCAACTCGACACCCGTGAGTTTTTCCTTCGGATGGATATCCACTGGCATGCCGCGGCCGTCGTCGGCCACCGTCAGCGAGCCGTCCTTGTGCAGCGTAACGTCAATCTGTTTGCAGTGACCCGCGAGCGCCTCATCGACCGAGTTATCGATGACCTCGTGCGCCAGATGATTGGGGCGCGTGGTGTCGGTATACATCCCTGGGCGGCGACGCACGGGGTCGAGACCCGACAGTACTTCAATGTCAGATGCGGTATAGGACTGGTTCATCCGCCCTCGAGAATAACTACAAGCGATGGACCGCGGGTCTGTCAGAACGCGCGGGCGAGGCGGAGTGTAGCAATCGCGGCGCGGGTTGGCACGCCAGACGCGTTCCGGTATCGGCTACCGCCGCGCTGGCGGTCAAAAGAACCGGCGCGCCAAATCCCTCAAGGGCGGCAACTGCCATGCGCCAAGTCCGAGTGCCAGCGCAGCAACCGTCCATGACAACGAGTTCGGCGCGTGGACGCTCGGTGCAACAGCCAGTACTGCGCCGATTCCGGCCACCGCACAGCCAGTCAAGTTGAGAGCCGCGAGCCAGATTGCGAATCGATCGCTCGCCGATCGCATCTCGGTGTCCGCGACGCGCACCATGCGCTCATCGTCCGCGTGTATGCGCCGCCAAACCGCCGCGTCGAACGCCTGCTCAACCTGCGGCGCTCGGATCATGCGCGTTAGCGACGCATCGAGTGCTGCATGTTCTGCCCGCCAACGCGCCTCGTCAGCCGCGCTATCGCTACCTGTTGGCTCATCCATGCGATCAATTGATTCCATGACTCTCTCCGCCTAACCCGCTCGTGCGGCCAGTTGTTTGCGCGCCCGAAACAGCAACGACTTGACCGTTCCAGCAGGCATACCCAGCATCTGACCGACTTCCTCACAACTTCGATCTTCGAGATAGAACAACACCACCACCGTGCGCGCGGGCTCCGCCAGCTCGTCCAGCAAGGTTGCCGCATCGAGTTCCACTTGTGCCTCTCGAGCGAGGTCGCGTTCGTCCTTCCACACGATCGATTCGGCCGCCTCATCGTCGATCGACACCGTTCGGCCGCGGCCGCGCAACTCTGACAGACAGGTATTGCGGACGATCGTGTACAGCCAGGTCGAGAGCGACGCCCGACCATCGAAAGTCGGCAGCGCTCGCCAGGTCTTCATGAACGCCAACTGCGCCATGTCCTCGGCAAGTGCCGGTTCGCGCACGATCGACATGCTGAGATTCACGACCTTCTGCCGATACCGCTGCATCAGGCCCTCGAGCACCCTGCCGTAGTCGCGCTGTTGCCACGCGGCAACGAGATCGGCGTCGCGCTGCCGTGAGGCGGCGACCGCGGCTGCGGGCGCTGCCATGCGTCGGGGTGCAGCGCCACCCCGCGGCACGGAAGCATCAACTTGTGCAGCGCACGCCTGTTCCACGCCCTTGATACTCTTCAGACTGGAATCCGGTTGCAACCCAATACGCTCCTGGCGCGTATCAAGAGCGCCATTGTGGCACTACGGAGCTCGGACAATGAATGAAGACGTTATTGCAGTGATGATCCCCATCGTTGCCATCATATTCGGCGTTTCGGCGGGGATGCTCGGCACCTGGCTCGGCTATCGCCGCAAGCAGCAGGCTCTCGAGCAAGTACATAAGGAGCGCATGGCCGCGCTGGAGCGGGGGCTGCCGATGCCTGAGATTCCTGCCGGGTTGCTCGGCCGGGAGGAAGGCCCCACCGCCGCCGGTGCGATGCGCAACGGCATCATGCTCACGCTGATTGGCGTCGTGCTGTACTTTGCACTCGCAAGGGTTGCTGGCGAAAACGTCGCATTGTTCGGCCTGATCCCCGCCGCGATCGGCGTCGCCAATCTGCTGTACGCCTGGATGCTGTCACGACGGGAGAAACGCGTTCCACCAGCCTGACTACGTACCGTCGCCCGCCGCGACACGGGCAACGCTGGTAGTTGCGCTGCCATCGGCCCGCGATCTTCGTCTCATGCGCCCGCTTTCTGGTGGGCGTTCAACCCAAACAGCGACATATCAATCCAGATCGACTAACAATGCTTCCCGCGTCGCATCCGCCAACGGCTCGACACTGTGCCGATACGCCCCATGATCGATACCGGCCGCCAACGCCGCACCATTGCGCAAACTCGCGACCATCTCGTCAGACAACTCAAAGCGAAGAAAATGAACGGCTGACGTCTTGGTCTCGTTCTCACGATCGAGATCTTCATCAGCGATCGCGTATACCGGCTCATGTGCCTGCACGCGCACCCAGCAACGATCCTCAATGCCCTTCAGGCGCTCCAACTGCCTTTGTCGCTCTGCCGGGTCGGGGAACTCGAGCAGAAACGTAACTTTCCAATTGCGGCCGTCCGGGATCAGCGGGTTGTACGACAACAATTCTTCGATGATCCCCTCGCGCTCAAAAATTCGCTCGACGCGAAGCATTTCCTGCACCTGGTATTGAATCGTAAGCCGGTCTTCGAATAGCCATGTGCAGTTAGGACCCACCGCCAACTGTCGATTGCGCTTGTGGGCCATCACACGTGATCTGAATTGCGGCCGCTCGCGCGCATACTTCTCGAGTGACAAGAGATCTTCAACTCCCAGTTTGTTCATAGTCCGTACGCCTTTCGCATGAGACTGAGCGGATGTTCAGGTCCTGGCGGCAAGCCGCCGTCCGACAATTCCATGCCGCTCTCGATCTGGTGGCCAGCCATCGGGCAATCGCTTGAATAGTGGTCAGGCTTGGCTTGTTGCACCTTGGTCATCACCGGCCGGCCAATCTTTACCGACGCCGCGCGGTACTCCTTCTTCACGGCGTAAGTGCCGTTGTGGCCCGAGCACCTTTCAATGACATCGATCGTGGTGCCCGGGACAAGCTTCATGAAATCGCGGGTCTTGAGCCCGATATTCTGTACGCGCAGATGGCACGGCACGTGGTAGCTCACCTTGCCGAGGCTTTGCTTGAAGTCAGTGCGCAATTCGCCGGCCTTGTGCCTGAGCATCAAATACTCGAACGGATCGAAGATGCGTGCCCTGATCGCCTGGACATCCGCATCATCAGGGAACAGCAGCGGTAGTTCCTGCTTGAACATCAGCACGC
>JAGRJB010000455.1 GCA_020442965.1 Pseudomonadales bacterium | reverse complement strand
TGCATCGTGGGCGCCTGATCGCCAATGAAATCGCGCCGCGCGTACACAACTCCGGTCACTGGACCATCGAAGGCGCCGTGACCAGTCAGTTCGAAAACCATATTCGCGCGATCACCGGCTTGCCGCTAGGCAGCACGCAGGCGCGGGGTCATAGTGCGATGATCAATCTGATCGGCACACTGCCACCACGTGCTGACTTGCTGGCACGGCCCGGTGTACATTTGCACGACTACCGCAAAGATCCGCGACCGGATCGCAAACTCGGGCACATTACGCTGATAGCAGATTCCGCGGCGAGACGCGACAGCGGCGCTCGCGCGTTGCTGAGGCGCATCGATCGCGAGACCTGGGTCTCGTTTCGGTGATGGTGGGCGACCTGCGCTCGCGCTGCCGAGCGCCATGGCCGCGCGACTTGCCGTAATATCGCAAGCAAGATGTATCTCGATCACTTCAAGCTGACGGAACTGCCATTCCGCCTGAGCCCCGATCCCCAGTTCCTGTACCTCTCGGCGGCGCACTCGCGTGCCAAAGCGTACATGGAATCCACCGTGATGTTCACCGACGGCTTCGTCGTGATCACCGGTGAGATCGGCGCGGGCAAGACCACCGTCATCGAGACGTTTCTGCGAACGCTCGATGCCGACGTCGTAGTCGCGCAAGTGAATCAGACGCAGGTCTCCGCGGTCGAGTTCCTGCAAACGATTCTGGTGCAGTTCGGTTTCTCGCCCTTCAAGATGAAGAAGGCCGAATTGATCTCGACGATCAACACATTTCTCATCGAGCAGTTTGCCGCTGGGCGCAAGGTGCTGTTGGTCGTCGATGAAGCGCAAAACCTCTCGCTCAAAGTTCTGGAAGAGATTCGCCTCTTGTCCGGCATCGAGTCCACGAAAGAGAAAGTTCTACGGATCATCCTCGCGGGCCAACCAGAGCTCAACGAGAAGCTCGATTCGTCCGAACTGATTCAGCTCGCACAGCGCGTTCGTCTACGCTTTCACTTGAGCGCGCTGACACTCGAGGACATGAAGGGCTATATCCGCCATCGCCTCGATGTGGCCGGCGCCGAGGGTCGCACGATTTTCGAATCGCGCGTGTTTCCGCAAATCTTCCGCTATACGGGCGGCGTGCCACGACTGATCAATACACTGTGCGACACCGCGATGATGGCGGCATTCTCGAGCGATACCGACACGGTCACGCCGCAGGAATTGCAAGTTGCGATCACAGAGTTGCAATGGGTCGAATTCGCTGCCCGCACGCACACCCTGTCCTCGCATCAAAGCGGCACTCAATTGGATTCGGTCAATGCCGGCAGCGGCCGCATTTACGCTCGCATCGTGCTGCGCTGCAATGGCCAGACGATATCGGAGACACCGCTGCGCGTCGGGCGTCGCGTGGTCGGACGTACGACCGACAACGACGTACAGATCGACAGTCGCTTCGTCAGCCGGCATCACTGCCAACTGTTGACTACCGAGCGCTCGACCGTGATCGAGGATTTGAACAGCACCAACGGCATCCACATGCGTGGCCGGCGCATTCGCCGCCAGACGCTGCGCAATGGCGACGTGATCACCATCGGCCAGCATGAGTTGTTATACGGGGACGAGCGGATCTCGGCCGACAATGCGGCGGTCGACACGATTCCCGGCGCGCATTCATCGAACGCGGACGCCGCCAGCAAGGCGACCGCCGCTGACGAGGCAGACTAATACTGATGGATCTCTAGTACGGTGTGCTTCCTTGCACTGCACGGAGCACCTGGGCCGCGCCGCGCACCGGTAGTCCGACCGGACCGCACGCGCAGCATTGTCGATCGATCGCCCGATCAATGAGCGATCCGTTTCGATCGCAAGCATCGACAAATGCAGACCAACTAGCCCGTGCCGCCCACCGTCAGGCCGTCGATGCGCAAGGTAGGCTGGCCGACGCCGACCGGCACACTCTGGCCTTCTTTGCCGCAGGTTCCCACGCCATCGTCGAGTTTCAGGTCGTTGCCGACCATCGACACACGTGTGAGCACGTCAGGCCCGTTGCCGATCAACGTCGCGCCCCTGATGGGAGCGCCAATCCGACCGTTCTCTATCAGGTAGGCCTCGCTGGCCGAGAACACGAACTTGCC
>JAGRJB010000454.1 GCA_020442965.1 Pseudomonadales bacterium | reverse complement strand
CGACGCGCGCGGCGCCGATCGGCCCACTGAAGGGCACGCCTGACAATGCGAGCGCCGCTGACGCGCCGAGCAGCGCCGGAACATCCGCATCGATCTCGGGGTCGAGCGACACGACCGTCGCGACTACCTGGATGTCATTGTAAAAACCGTCCGGAAACAGCGGACGAATTGGCCGATCGATGAGCCGCGAGTTGAGCGTCTCTTTCTCGGAGGGGCGGCCTTCGCGCTTGAAGAAGCCGCCGGGAATGCGCCCGGCCGCATAAGTCTTCTCGATATAATTGACGGTGAGTGGAAAGAAATCGCGCCCTGGCGTCGGCACTTTCTTGGCGACTGCGGTTACCAGGACGACCGTGTCGCCCATCGTCACGTAGACGGCGGCGTCGGCCTGCCGGGCCATCTCGCCCGTTTCGAGGGTGACCGTCTGGCCACCGAATGCGAATGAAGTTTTATATGCGCTCACAATGGACTCCCGTTCGAGGCCCCGTGCCCCGAGTCCTGCAAAGAATGAATGTTAGTAAGTAGAAATATATGATCTGAAAGCACAACGGCCGCAGGAATCCGCGGCCGTTGCACGAGATCTGAACTAGCGGCGCAAGCCAAGGCGCTCGACGACTTCTTTATACTTGAGGGGCTTGGTTGCCTTGAGGTAGTCGAGCAGTTTGCGGCGCTGGTTAACCATCTTGACGAGGCCACGGCGCGAACTGTGGTCGGCCTTGTGCGCGCCGAAATGCTCGCCGAGCCCGCTGATACGCTGAGACAGCAGCGCAATCTGGACTTCAGGCGACCCGGTGTCTTTCGGATCGCGGCGGAACTCAGTCAGAACTCCGGTCTTTTGCTCGTTGGTAAGAGCCATGCGAATCAAAACCTCTACGATATATAGCCGTAATTTCGGGGGCGAAGTGTAACCAGTGAGGTGCTCGTAAACAAGGCGCGAGTGATTTAACCGACGAACAGGCGGCGTGGGCGCACCTCGGCGCCAACGACTTCACCGAGCCCCAGGAATTCGCTCTTGCCGTCCGCTCGGTCCGCGCGACGATACAGCCGCACCCGCAGTGGCGCAGTCGAGGACTCGCGCCCGAGGTGCAGCGCCAGGGATGCTCGTGGTACGTCACCAGGGGCGCTCGCGACGGCTCCGGACACGGACTGACCGCGCCGCAAGGCCTCCACCTCGGCGGCAGCGAAGGCCAGCGCAGGAAGCCGATCGACGGCCCGGTCAGGCGGTAGCAGGCGCACGCCGCTCGCATCGGCCAGCACCGCATCGAGGCTCAGCATTGGCTCGTCCAGAAAAGGCTCCACCCACAGACGACGCAGTGCGTCGACGTGACCGCAGGTACCGAGCGCTGCCGCGATCTCCTCGGCCAACACGCGCACATAAGTACCCTTGGAACACTCGCATTCGAGCCGCAGTCGCGTGGGTGACTGCTGCATCAATTCCAAACGGTAGAAGACTACCCGCCGCGGCGCCCGCTCGACTTCGATGCCAGCACGAGCGAGACGATACAACGGTTCGCCATCGCGCTTCAGCGCGGAGTACATCGGCGGCGTCTGCGACTGCTCACCGCGCTTGCCCGCCAGCACTGCCTCGATCGCCGCGGCACTCAGGGCTGGCACTGGCAAGCTCTCGACCGGCACCCCTTCGGCATCGCCCGTCGAGGTTCTGATCCCGAGGCTCACGCCGAAGGAATAGGCCTTGCGACCGCCCTCGATCATCGCAATGATCTTGGTCGCTTCGTCCAGGCAAATCGGCAACATGCCGGTTGCTAGCGGATCGAGCGTGCCCACGTGGCCGGCACGACGCGCGCCGAATGCCCGCCGCACGGTCTGCAAGGCGCGATTCGACGACAAGCCCCGCGGCTTGTCGAGCAGCAAAATTCCATTTGGCATCGGCTAGGGGGCCCAAGACCGTTGTGGGTCGTTAGTCCGCGCGCTCGTCGTCCGCTGCAGTTGGCTCGCGATCGCCTTGCACCGCGGTGTCGATCAATCGTGACAGATTGGCGGCGTGATCGATCTGTTCATCGACTACGAACTGCAGCCGCGGCGCATGGCGCAAGCCCAGCGCGCGCCCGACTGCGCCACGCAAGAATCCGGCGGCATGGCTCAGCCCTTCCTGCGTTGCCTCAATTTCCGCGTCGCTGCCCGCCCCGGCGAATGGCACGAAATACACACGTGCCTCACCCAGATCGGGAGAAACCTTCACCTCGGTCACGGTCACGTTACCAATCCGCGGATCCTTGACCTCGCGTGCAATCAGCGTCGCTAACACCCGCTGGATCTCGCTGCCCACGCGCGAACGACGCTGATTCCGATCTGGTGGCATCTAGACTCTATCCCTCACTCCAGCGTACGGGCGATTTCAACACGCGAAAAGCACTCGATCTGATCGCCGACGTGAATGTCCTGATAGTTCTTCACGCCGATACCGCACTCGGTGCCCGCGCGCACCTCATTGGCTTCGTCCTTGAATCGCCGCAGTGACTCGAGTGCCCCTTCGAAGATAACGACATTGTCGCGCAGTACCCGAATCGGATTGTTGCGCTTGACCACGCCCTCTGTGACGAGACAACCCGCGACCACGCCAAACTTGCTCGAACGGAACACCTCACGCACCGTCGCGACACCCAGGATCTGCTCTTTGATCTCCGGCGCCAGCATGCCGCTCATCATCTGCTTGACGTCATCGATCGCTTCATAGATCACGCTGTAGTAGCGCAAATCCACGCCACTGTCCTTGAGCGCCTCCCGTGCGCCAGCATCTGCCCGCACATTGAAGCCGATGATCAGCGCCTTCGACGCAGCTGCCAGCTGCACGTCCGATCCGGTGATACCGCCGACGCCGCTCGCGATGATCTTGACCTGGACTTCATCGGTCGACAGCTTGCTGAGCGAATCGCGCAGCGCCTCGGCACTGCCCTGCACGTCGGTCTTCAGCATGACCGCAATCACGCCAGCCTGCTGCTCGCCCATGGTGGCGAACACGTCCTGAATCGACGACGCCTGCTTGGCGAGCTTGACGTCGCGGTACTTGCC
>JAGRJB010000453.1 GCA_020442965.1 Pseudomonadales bacterium | reverse complement strand
CAACCGCAGTGGCGGTGTGTTCAGTGACAATTACAAGGAACTGTACGGCAGCGTGCAGCTGCGCTATTCACCGTTCGGCCCGGATACGGGGCCCGGCACTTCGACCGGCGCCAATCCTCTCGGCAGCCCGCAAACCAATTAGTCGCAAACCAGACAACTGAGAGTCGCACATGTGCGGAATAGTGGGAGCCATAGCCGAGCGTAATGTGGTGCCGATCCTGATCGAGGGTCTGCGACGGCTCGAGTATCGCGGCTACGATTCGGCGGGCATCGCGGTGCTGAACGGCACGGATAAGCTGAAACGACTGCGAGCGGTCGGCAAGGTCAAGATGCTCGAGGAGTCGATCGAAGCCAGCCCTACTCATGGTGGCGTCGGAATCGCACACACACGCTGGGCGACGCACGGCGTACCGTCGGAGCGCAATGCGCATCCGCATATCTCCCGCGATGGGCTCGCGATCGTTCACAACGGCATCATTGAGAATCACGACGAGCTGCGCGACGATCTCAAGCGCGCGGGGTACGAATTCACCTCCGAGACAGATACCGAGGTGATTGCGCACCGGGTCCACAAGCATCTCGCGACCCAGAAGGATCTGTTCAAGGCTGTTAGGGCAACCGTCGCCGAGCTGGAGGGCGCGTACGCGCTGGCGGTCATCAGCGAGAACGATCCCGAGCGCATCATTCTGGCGCGCGAGGGTTGTCCGGTCGTCATCGGTTTGGGAGTTGAAGAAAATTTCGTCGCGTCCGACGTTGCGGCGCTGCTGCCGGTTACCCGACGCTTCATGTTCCTGGAAGAAGGTGACGTTGCCGAGATCCGCCGTACTTCGATCAAGGTACTCGACCGCAACGGCGACACAGTCGAGCGTGAGATTCGCGAGAGCGAGCTATCGGCGGATGCGGCGGAGAAGGGGCAATACCGCCACTTCATGCTCAAGGAGATTCATGAGCAATCGCGCGCGGTGGCTAACACCTTGCAAGAGCGGGTGGCCAATGGTCGCCTGCTGGAAGCCGCGTTCGGGCCAGCCGCAACTGCTATTTTCAAGCGGACCGAACATGTGCATATCGTGGCCTGCGGCACGAGTTATCACTCGGGTATGGTCGCGCGCTACTTCATCGAGCAGATCTGCAAGATTCCCTGCACCGTCGAAATCGCCAGCGAGTATCGCTATCGAAATCCGGTAGTGCCGAAGAACTCCTTGTTCGTCACGATTTCCCAGTCTGGTGAGACGGCCGATACGCTCGCAGCTCTGCGCCTGGCGAAGCAGGGGGGCTACCTATCGGCCCTGACGATTTGCAATGTTCCGGAGAGTTCGCTCGTGCGCGAGTCGGAACTCGTCATGCTGACGCGCGCCGGACCCGAGATCGGCGTCGCATCCACCAAGGCGTTCACGACCCAGTTGATCGCGCTCAGCATGCTGGTGATCGCGATCGCCAAACATCACACGGCCGACGCTGAGCGCGAGCGGGGACTCGTGCAGCGCTTGATCGAGATTCCAGGCCTGATCGAGAAGGCGTTGTCACTCGATCCGGTCATCTACGATCTGGCAACACGGTTCGCGGACAAGCACCATAGCCTGTTCCTGGGTCGCGGAGCGCTGCATCCGATCGCCATGGAGGGCGCGCTCAAGCTCAAGGAAATTTCCTATATTCACGCCGAGGCGTATCCAGCGGGAGAGCTCAAGCACGGTCCGCTTGCTCTGGTCGACGCGGACATGCCGGTCATAACGGTCGCGCCTAACAATGATCTGGTCGAGAAGCTCAAATCCAATCTGATGGAAGTACGCGCGCGCGGTGGCGAGCTGATCGTGTTCGCCGATCCGGAGTCGGGGATCGAGCCATCAGAGGGTGTGACAGTTATCCATATGCCGAAGCATGTGAGCTATTTTCAGGCGCCGATCGTGTACACGGTGCCGCTGCAGCTATTGGCGTATCACGTCGCCATCCTGAAGGGTACCGACGTCGATCAACCGCGCAACCTCGCCAAGAGCGTTACCGTCGAGTAGCGCGACCCGGGACGTCAGCTTGTGATGAACCCCCGACGATCTGGAACGCTGCCGTTACTTTGCCTGGTCGCAGTGCTGGGTGCTTGCAGTGCCTCGCACGAGGATGCCTCGCAGGCACTGGCCGAGATCGAGCAAGCTGCCGTCGGCATCGCCGCCGATGCAAAGCGCTACGCGCCCGATTCTTACGCGCGCTACGACGCTCAGCTGGCATCACTCAAGACAGCGCTCGACCAGGGCGACTACGGCGCCGTGGTACAGGGATCGCAGAAACTCCGCGCCGCTTTCGCTGAAGTGCAGGGCGCTACCATCGCTAACAAGGCAAGCTTCGTCGCGCAACAGAGCAAACTACAGCAGCGATGGAACAAGCTGGACAGCGATTTGGGCGCCATACAGTCGGCCCTCGAGAAACGTCTGCGCATGTTGGCCGACAGCCAACAGTTGCCGCAGAACTTCGACCGTGGCACGTTGGAGCGTGTTGGTGCGAGTTTCGCGCGGCATCGTCAGAGTCGCGTCGATGCGCAAACACTGGCCAAGTCCGGTGATTTCTCGCAGGCACTGCTGCGTGGCGCACAGATCGAAGCGGGGTACACCGCGATCATGCGCGAAGTGGGGCTCGCGCCAGCCGAATGAGCGCGGCCTGCGCGGGCAAGGCATGGCCCGAGCCGCGTCAGCGGCTAGCTGATCGTCGCGCGCTCGTCGCCCGCTATGGGGTCGCGTGTGCTGTCGTTGCGTACAGGTCGTAATCGTCAGCGGCAGTAATGGCCACCTGCACGAACTCGCCGACGCGCAGCTTCGCGCCCTTGGCAATTCGTACGACGCCATCGATTTCGGGCGCATCGGAGCGGCTGCGTGCGATGGCGATGTCGCCGTCGATGGCATCGACGAGAACGTGCTCGGACCGCCCAACACGCGCTTGCAGGCGTGCCGCGCTGATCGCGGCCGCGCGCTGCATGAACAGGTCGTAGCGCTCCTGCTGGATCTCGGGCGCTACATGATTTGCGAGAGCATTCGCCGTCGCGCCGTCGACCGGCGAATACTTGAAACAACCAACGCGATCCAGCTGCGCCTCGTCCAGCCAGTCGAGCA
>JAGRJB010000452.1 GCA_020442965.1 Pseudomonadales bacterium | reverse complement strand
CGATCGCCGATGATCAGCTCGCGCTGACCACGTCCGACCGGAACCATTGAATCCACCGCTTTGTAGCCCGTCTGCACCGGCTGGCTGACCGACTTGCGGTAAATGACGCCCGGCGCTACGCGCTCGATAGGAGCGGTGCGGGTTGCCTTGATCGGGCCCTTGCCGTCGATCGGCTCACCCAGTGCGTTCACGACTCGCCCTAACAATTCGGGTCCGACTGGTACCTCTAGAATTCGACCGGTCGTCTTGACGGTATCGCCTTCGCTGATGCCCTTGTAGTCGCCGAGCACCACGGCGCCGACGGAGTCCTGCTCGAGGTTCAGCGCCAACCCGAACAGATTGCCTGGAAATTCGAGCATCTCGCCGTAGCGCGCATCGGCAAGCCCATGGATGCGCGTAATGCCATCCATAACGGACACCACTGTACCGACGTTGCGCGCCTCATTGGCGTTGGCGAATTTGTCGATTCGCTGCTTGATGAGATCCGAAATTTCCGACGCTTTCACTGACATGGCTTCAGGTCCTTTGGCGCTGCGCACGACGCACCGCGCTGATTAACAAGTCCGCGAGCTACGCTCGCTGTGGCAAATCCAAACTGGGCTCAGCGCGCAATGGCGGAGCTTAGCCGCGCGACGCGACCCCGCAACGAACCGTCGATCACAAGATCGCCCGCACGCACCACTGCGCCGCCGAGCAACGACGGATCGACGGACAGGTGCAACCGGACCGTGCGCGCCAGACGCTTGGTCAGCGCAGCTGTAAACCTCTGCTGCTGCTCAACCGAAAGCGGCACGGCCGAGACCAGCTCGACATCGACCGTGTTCTCCTGCTCGGCACGTAACAACTCGAACTGCTCGGCGATCTGTGGCAACAAACGCAGCCGCCCGTTCGCGGCCAGCAACTGGAGAAAATTGCCGCCGTGCTCACCGACGGCGGCCGCTGCCGGTGCCGCAAGCGAAACCGCACCAATCAGCTCGACCAGTTCGCGCATCGCGACATGCGGATTGCCTATCAATGGCGCGACCCGCTCGTCGAGCACGGCCAGCCTGGCACTCTGCAGAAAGCTGCTCCAAGCTCCTAACACCTTGCCTGCGAGCGCGTACTCGAATGCGGCACGCGCGTACGGCCGGGCGGCGGTGGCTGCTTCGGCCATCAGCTGCGCCCGATCTCGCTGGCCAGCTTGTCCAGCAAGTCAGCGTGCGCCTTGGCGTCGACTTCGCGCTCGAGCAAGCGCGCGGCGCCTGCTGCAACCAGACTACCTACCTCGCGACGCAACGCATCGCGCGCGCGCGCCGCTTCGGTCGCAGCTTCGCCGCGCGCCGCGGTGACGATGCGCTCGCTTTCATGTTGCGCCGTGCCCTTGGCGGCGTCGACGATCTCGTTCGAGCGTCGATTGGCCTGATCGATGATCTGGTTCGCGCGGTCGCGTGCCTCTTTGATGACGCCGTCAGCGCGTGACTGCGCGTCGGCGAGATCCTTCTGGCCCCTCTCGGCGGCCGCGAGCCCGTCGGCAATTTTCTTCTGCCGTTCATTGAGCGCCTGCGACAGCGCCGGCGTAATGAATCGGGCAATGAACCAGAGCAGGATCAGGAATACGAGGATCTGGCCGATGAATGTGGCGTTGATCGTCATGAACCGTCTCCCGCTAAACTAACTTGTGCCTGATACGCAGCTGCAATCAGCCGCCAGTCAAGCTAGCGAGTAGCGGATTGGCGAACGCAAGCAACATGGCGAGACCCACGCCGATGAGGAACGCGGCGTCGATCAGACCGACCAGCAGGAACATGCGACCTTGCAGCATCGGCGTGAGCTCCGGCTGGCGGGCGGCCGACTCGAGAAACTTCGAGCCCATGATCCCGATGCCAATGCAGGCACCGATCGCGCCCAAGCCGATGATGATGCCGATACCAAGTGCGGTGTACGCCTGGACGGTTGCGATTTCCATTTTTGTCTCCGTAACAGTAAATCGAGTCGAATGAGCCAAGAATCAAGAATATCAGTGATGTTCTTCCGCCATCGCGATATACACGATCGGCAGCACCATGAAGATGTACGCCTGCAGCAGAATGATCAGGATGTGGAAGATCGCCCACATCGTGCCAGCGATGAGCTGGCCCAAGAACATGAACGAGCCACCGAGCGACAGCGCGGCACCCATGCCGAGCAGCGCGATCAGCATGAACAACAGTTCGCCGGCGTACATGTTGCCGAACAACCGCATCGAAAGTGACACGGGCTTGGCTAGCAACTCAACCACGTTGAGCGCGAAGTTGGGAATCCAGAGGATCGGGTTGGCACCGAAGGGCGCGGTGACCCATTCATGCGCATAGCCACGCAGACCCTTGGCGCGGATCGCTGCGCCGATGATCAGAAACAGCACGACGATAGCCATCGCGATGGTGCCATTGAGATCGGCGGTGGGTAGCACGCGCCAGTACTTTGCCCCAAGCAAGCCGGCGATGCTGCCGGGGACATCGAGCGGCAGCAGATCCATCGCATTCATGGCGACGATCCACGTGAAGAGCGACAGCGCCAGCGCGACCATGAACGCTCGATTACCGTGATAAACGTCGGCGACCTGACCGTCGACGAACTCATAGATCATTTCGATGAAGTTGACAAAGCGCGAAGGCACGCCCGCTTGCGCTCTGCGCGCGCCCGCGTACAGAAACCAAGCCGTCGCCGCGGCGAGCAGCGCGGACATGAACAAGGTATCGACGTGGAAAGTCCAAAAGCCCTCACCCACCTTCAAATGGGTCAGGTGATGGACGATGTACTCGGTGGGCGTTTGCTCTGTGCTGTGTTCAGCCGCCATGATTCTTGCTGCCCTAACTCCCAGATCCCATTGACTAACCAAAACAACTAACTACCGCGCGATCGCGGTGGCAAGCGTCGCGACCCGAGCGCGGGCACTACCCAGAACGCCAGCAGCGTCGCGATATATGCCGCAATAGCCGCGCTCCAAACCACATCACGCGCCTGCGCGAGCGCCACGAACCCCGCCACGGTCATCACGACCTTGACGAACTGCCCAAACAGCATGCGCCCGAGGGCTTGCGCTGCGCTCACGGCGCGCCGCAATGATTGGAACGTCATGAACAAGTTGGCGACGACACCAATCGAGCCACCCGCCAGGGCAGATGCCGCGGCAGAAGCACCGTTCAGCAGCAAAGCCGCAAGCGTCATGCCCAACGTCGTCGCAACCTGCGCTCTCAGTATCCGGAAGGCGAGCTGCCTGACTGCGCCTACCGGCTGCGTTTCTCGCAGCGCGGACACTCCAATTCCGTTCGTTCTCCCGTGCTGCTGTTCTGTTTCGCGAGCGCGCCAAAAGCCGCTTGCTTCTTGCCTGACAGTCGGGCGAGCGACTCTACCTGGTGGCCTGCCAACAAAGGCGCGGCAGTATACGGGACAGTGTTGCGGCGATCAAGACGCTGCAGCGCAGCAAACGCGAGCGCCGCGTGCGGCCCAATCAATTGAAATGGGCGAGGATTCCATCGAGTTCGTCGAGCGAATTGTAATTGACAACCAGCTTACCCTTGCCGCCAGCACCGTGCTGAATGGCGACCTTGGCGCCAAGCTTTTCGGCCAGGTCTTCCTCGAGCTTGCGAACGTTCGGATCGCGCCCGGGGGATCCGTCGGCGTCCTTTCGCGACGCGGGCGGTTGTTGCATGCGCCGCACTAGCGCTTCGGTCTCACGGACCGACAGACTCTTGCGCGCGACCAATGCCGCCACCTCGACTTGCTGGCGACGCCCACTCAAGCCTAACAACGCCCGCGCATGCCCCATCTCCAGTTCGCGCTTTTCGACATGCGCGGCGACCTCTGGTGCCAGCTCAAGCAGACGCAGCAGGTTGCTGACCGCGGCCCGCGAGCGTCCAACCGCATCGGCGGCCTGTTGATGCGTGATGCCGAACTCGGAGATCAATCGATCGAGTGCACGCGCTTCTTCGAGCGGATTGAGGTCCTCACGCTGGATATTCTCGATCAAGGCCATCGCGATCGCGGCCTCATCGGGCACGCGTCGCACGACAGCTGGAATCTCGCTGAGATTGGCGAGTTGCGCCGCGCGCCAGCGTCGCTCGCCGGCAATGATTTCGTATCGCTGGGACTCGCCACTCGCTGGTGTACCCAGCGGCCGCACGACGATCGGCTGAACGACACCCTGCGCACGAATGGAGCTGGCGAGCTCCTCGAGTGTCTCCTGGCGCATATCGATTCGCGGTTGGTATTTACCGCGTTGCAACAGATCCAATGGAAGCTTGGCGAGCTCGTCGCCGCGCATTGCCGACTGCTGAGTGGTCGCGTCCATCGTTTGTGCCGCGCCGGGAGATCCGTGCGGGACTGGCCGCGGCGTCATCTGCCCGAGCAGCGCTTCCAGTCCTTTACCCAGACTCGGCCGTTTTTGACTCATGCGTCGAATCATAGCGAATTCGATCCGCCTCGGATTCGAGATCACCGCAGCGGGGCGCGGCCAGCCAATGCCCGACTGCGGCATCGAGCGTATCGAGCTGAATGGGCTTCGACAGGAAGTCGTCCATGCCGGCGTCGGCTGCCCGACGTCGATCTTCGGCGAAAGCATTGGCGGTCAACGCAATGACGGGCAGTGCGCCGCCCGAACGACTCAGCATTCCACGGCGGCGCAGCAGACGAGTCGCCTCAAATCCGTCCATTCCCGGCAAGCGGCAGTCCATCAGCACCACGTCGTAGGAGTCTCGCTCCAGCATCACTAGTGCGGCTTCGGCGTCATGAGCGAGCGAAACCTCGTGCTGCAAGCGCTGCAGCATCGCCTCGATAACCGCCCGGTTCACCGCATTGTCTTCGACGACGAGAATCTTGCCACCGGTGCGCGGTGCGAGCCCCGGCCGCGCACTGCGCAAGACCGTGCTACCGTCCGACTGCTGCGCGCAGCGATCGAAAGTGGCGGTAAACCAGAACATGGATCCTTCGCCCGGCGTACTCTCGACGCCGATCTGTCCGCCCATCAGGGTGACGAGTTCACGTGCAATCGCGAGCCCCAAACCGGTGCCACCTGCTCGCGGCGCGACGTCGACCAACTGCGCAAACGCGCCGAAGACATGCTCCTGTGCGGCGAACGGGATGCCACAACCCGTATCCTGCACAGTGAAGCGCAGTCGATACCCGGCGACAGTCGAGTCGTCGAGCCGCACTTCGACACTAACTACACCGGCCGCGGTACATTTGACCGCGTTGGAAATCAGGTTCGCCAACACTTGGCGCAAGCGCTGCCCGTCGCCGCGAACTTCCTTTGGCAGGTTCGCGGCCAGTGAGCAGCTCAACTGCAGGCCTTTGCGATCGGCCGCGTCGCGAAACAGATCGACTGCACTTCCCACTATCGCCGCGAGATTCAAGGGACCCTGCTCGAGCTGCATGCGGCCGGCCTCCACTTTCGCAAGATCGAGGATATCGTTGACGACTCCCAGCAGATGTTGGGCCGACTGCTGCAACATGCCGACCTGTCGTCGCTGCGCAGCATCGAGCGAACTGCCGCCCAGGATCTCGGCCATGCCGAGCACGCCGTTCAACGGCGTGCGCACCTCGTGGCTCATGTTCGCCAGAAAGCGCGACTTGGCGCGACTGGCATCCTCCGCAGCCGTCCTGGCGTCGGCAGCAGTGAGCAGAGCCTGCGCCAGATCGAACTCTGTCTTGAGCAGTCGCGAACTACTCCGCCAGGCGGAGTAGCCCGTCACCAACAGAACGCCCAGGCCAGCCCACATGCCAGCGGCTACGTAACGGATGCCACTGGGCTGCAACGACAGCCAGGTAGCGGTTGGCACCAACATGATCAGCATGAAGGTGCAATAAGAGACAAAGTGCATCGCGAGCGAAGTAGCCGCGACGGAACTGACGCACAGCAGCGTAACTAACAGCATCGCTACTTGATAGCCCTGCGACTGCGGCAATAAGACCAACACACCGGTGGACCAGGCGATCCCGGCAGCGGCGATGCCACCGACAAACAATGCAACCCAGCGAGTTGAATCCTCGGCAGAGGGGCCGACGCGCCGGTACCAGTTCCAGAGCGCGAGCCGCAGCAGATTCACGATTGCGATGGAGGCCAGCCATTGATGTAACGTGTCGCGCGGGAACAAGTCGCCTAACAACCATGCGAAGAAGCAGGCGATGACAATCGACAGCGTCGCCGAAACGCCCATGCGCTCGTAAACCGACGCGATCTGCGCCGATCGAATGCGACGCTTGAGAGCGGCACTCAGCGGCGGCGGATCAATGGGAATGATGCTTGCGGGGCTCACCCGCAAAGACTAGCCGTGAGACGCGTTCGCGGCCGTGTGCCGCGTCACGCGGGGCCACAGCTGTAGTTCAGGAACCGACCCGGATCGATCGGACCGACGCTGGAACGGCGGTCTGGTTTTCGGCGATGCCAAGGAATATGTCACGAAACGCGACGTAGGAGAGGGCCGCCAGATAGCAGTAGAGCAGCGGCACGAGCGGTGGCAACAATAGAACGATCAACACAGGCAGCAACACGAACAGCAAGCCGATGCCCAGCATGATGGCGAGGTTACGGATCTGCCCGGCCGCCGAGAGGCGTTGCGCTTCTCGCCAGGGCAATCCGAGGATTGCGGTCAAGGGAAACTGGAAAAACGACGTGACGCCGGGAATATTGAGACCGAAGTAGCTCAGACCGAGTGCATAGGCCGCGAACACGAATATCTGGCGCGACGCCAGAAACCAGTCATTGGAGAGAACATCGATGACATGACGATCCGAATAGAACGGTGTCCACCACGGTGCCCCCGGCCGTGCCAGCAACAACATCCAGATCAGGGCACCGACGCAGGAAATGGTGACTGCGAATCCGATGATTGGCCGCCAGCGCTCGCGCAACGCGGCCAGCACATCGGAAAATGTAGCGCCGGTCGCGCGATCGATGCGCGCCGCCACCACGATACCCCCGAAAAATGCCGTGAGTGCGAGAGTGGAATCGAGTATTGGAATACGTTGCCCAAGAAACATCCACAGACAGAGCAGCATCGTAATGGCGGCCCAAGCGCTGAACCCGCGCCGCAGGAGTTGCAAGGCTTGCCGACTCCAGCGGCGAATGGCACCCGCTTCGACTAGCTTCGGTTCAATGACCATGCGAGCCAAACGGCGTCGCGCTGCCTGCTACCGACGCCGCAGCCTCCGGCCGGTCACCGGGCTCTGGCTCTGGCGGCGTTGGTGCGCTCGACTGTTGTTCGTCAGGTGCAGGTGTCGATTGGGCAGCGCTTTGCCCGGCCGAATCGCTAACAGGGTCCGCCGTGCTCGGCGCGTCGCTGCTTGGCGCATAGACCGGCGGGGGTACGCCGATCGGCTGGTTGATCCCTTGCATCGCGGACCCGCGCAAATCGTCATCGCGACGGATCATCTCGCCCGCGAGCGCAAGATAGGCGAGCGCGCCACGCGATTCCCTATCGTGCAACAACACAGGTTTGCCAAACGACGGCGCCTCGGCGAGCCGGACGTTGCGTGGCACGATGGTGCGAAAGACCTTGTCGCCAAAGTGTGTCATCAACTGCGATGACACCTCGTTCGCCAGATTGTTACGCGGATCGAACATCGTGCGTAAAATGCCTTCGATTTCGAGCTCCGGGTTCACCGAGGCGCGAATCTGCTCGATCGTCGTCACGAGCGCCGATAGCCCCTCGAGCGCGTAGTACTCGC
>JAGRJB010000451.1 GCA_020442965.1 Pseudomonadales bacterium | reverse complement strand
AGCCTCTTATAAAAGAATCCGAGAGACATAATCACACCGATATAAACTGGAAGCTTGGTCGTTACGAAGAGGAAGACGATATCTACGATGAAGATGACGAAGATGATGAGGATGACGACGAGTAATCGTTAGCAGAACCGGCACAGCCGGCTCCGACACGGAGCCGGCTGTCTCTCTACAGATCGGCGAGCCGCAGCCTAACGACTTGCCGCCGCGATTTCGGCGCGCATGGTCTTGATGGTCGTCGCGTAGTCTTGTGATCCAAAGATCGCCGAACCTGCGACGAACGTATCCGCACCGGCCGCCGCAATCTCGCGGATATTGCCCGGTTTGACGCCCCCGTCGATCTCCAGCCGCACGTCGCGACCCAGCTTCGTGATCCGCTGCCTGACCGCGCGTAGCTTGTCGAGCGCCGAGCTGATGAACGTCTGGCCGGCAAAACCAGGGTTCACTGACATGACCAGTACCATGTCGAGCTGCTCGAGCGTGTAGTCGAGGCAATCGAGCGGCGTGGCAGGGTTCAAAACGAGTCCCGGCCGGCAGCCATGCTCACGTATCAATCCGATGGTTCGATCGATATGCCGCGACGCTTCCGGATGAAATGAAATATACGTCGCGCCAGCCGCAGCGAAGTCGGCCACTATGCGATCGACCGGCTGCACCATCAGATGCACGTCGATCGGGACTCTCACACCGTGTTTATGCAACGCTGCGCAAACGAGCGGGCCGATGGTCAGATTGGGCACGTAATGGTTATCCATCACATCGAAATGGATCAGATCTGCGCCCGCTGTCACCACGGCATCCACTTCCTCGCCCAGTCGCGCGAAGTCGGCGGACAAAATGCTCGGTGCGATCCAGCTCTTGGCAATCATGTGGGGAGTTTACGTCAGGTCGCGCCGTTCACGGATCAAGTCGTACGCCTCGATGATTTGCTGCGTGCGCTGCTTGGCGTGCTCCAGCATCGACTCGGGCAGACCATTCGCCTGCAGTTTGTCGGGATGATGTTTTGAGATCTGCCGCCGGTAAGCCTTGACGACCTCTTCGTTGGACGCTGTCGACTCGATCTCAAGGACGGCGTAGGCGTCGACCATCTGCATCCTGGGGCTCGTGGCAGGCGTCCGCCGCCCGCCGTGCGACGTTCGTTCCTGGTTGCGCTCCTGCCCAGCCGCGGCGCGCCGGATACGAAGTACCGCTTCCATATGCACAAGCTCGAGCCCTGACACGCCGAGGAGGCCCGCGATGTCGTGCAGAATCGACCGCGCGGGCCCCTGCAGATCGGTGCCGGCAATGGCCGCCTCGAGCTGGATCTCGAGAAACACCCGCAACAGGTCTGGGCGGTCAGCGCACGCTCGGCGCAGGCCGGTCACACTCTCGTCCAGATCGAAGCGGGCGCTCTTGCCGCGTGAAAAATGATCGATCGCGCCGCGCACCGCCACGGGATCGAGCTTGAGGGAATGCATGACGCCACGCGCCGCATTGATCTCGGCCTCTGAGACCCGACCGTCGCTCTTTGCGACATATCCCATGACCTGAAAGGTTGTCGCGAAGAACCGGTCGCTAACAGCCCCGACATCCGCGCTCGAGCGACTACCGTTGCTCCTCCCGTCGCGACGTGAGCGCACACGCTTCGGCGCCCCGATATGAGCGTCGTACTGATGGCCGAGCAGCGCACCGACCGCGACACCCCATGGCCCGAATGCGGCGCCGATAACGCCGCCAACCAGTTTTCCCGTCCACTTCATCGCGGTTATAGTAGCAGGCGAGCGCTGCCCGCTCCCGTGACGAACTTACGCTTTGACCAAACTTCCACCCCCCGTTCACAGCACCGACCTGCACGGTCTCAGCAAGCTACACACCGGCAAGGTGCGCGACATCTATGCGATCGATGACGCTCATATGCTGATCGTCACGACCGACCGCCTGTCCGCGTTCGACGTGGTGTTACCCGACCCGATTCCGCACAAGGGCCAGGTGCTAACGGAAATTTCGAATTTCTGGTTCAACAAGACACGGCACATCGTCGACAACCATCTAACTGATCGGCCGCTCGAAGAGCTGCCGCTGTCCGCGAGCGAACGCGTGTTGCTCGCGGATCGCGCGATCATCGTGCGGCGCCTCAAGGCGATTCCCGTCGAAGCCGTCGTGCGCGGCTATCTCATTGGTTCCGGCTGGAAGGACTACCAACGCAGCGGCGCCATCTGCGGTATCCAGTTGCCCAGAGGACTGGCGCAGGCGCAGCAACTGGCCGAACCAGTGTTCACACCCGCGACCAAAGCGGCTGTCGGCGATCATGACGAGAACATATCATTCGAGCACACTGCGCGTTTGCTGGGCGGGGACATCGCGACGCAGGTACGCGACACCGCACTCGCGCTGTATCGATTCGCTTGCGAGCATGCTAAAGCCCGCGGAATTATCATCGCGGATACCAAATTTGAATTTGGACTCGACCCGGCAGGGAAGCTCGTCTTGATCGACGAGGCATTGACGCCCGATTCATCGCGCTTCTGGCCGGCCGAGACTTACCGCGTCGGAATCAGCCCACCCTCTTTCGACAAGCAGTTCGTACGCGATTATCTGGAAACGCTCGACTGGGACAAGCGTGCGCCCGGACCGCGATTGCCGACCGGTATTATCGAGCAGACTGCGGCGAAGTACCGCGAAGCCCTGGCGCGACTCACAGGCCCCGCAAGTACTTGATCCGGCGGGAGCCGCGCAGCCATGCCACAACGCTCCGACGCCAGCTACTTCCCCAGGTATCCCGCTCTCACGGCGTCGCTCGCGCTGTTGGCCATGCTTGGGTTGTTAGTGGCCTTTTTTGGCGCTTTGACCGGCGATGCGTACAAGATCTTCGCCGCAATCGCGATCGGCATGGCGAGCCTGGGCGTAGGCATCGCCGCGATTCTGTCCTGGGTGTGGAGCATGCCTTGGCGCCGCGCGATGCCGTTGGTCGCGGTGGGTACGGTGTTGCTGACAAGCGTTTGCTGGGGCGCCGTGCAATGGATAGGTGCCACAGACGCAGCGCGCAGAATCGAACGACAAGCCGCGGCCGAGCGGGAAACAGCGCGCCAATACCTGCACGCACCCGCCTATTCCTTCACCGATGTGGACTATGACCCGAGGGCCAACCGTTTGATCGCGCGACGGCCCAATGACAACGGGACTTTCAGCAATATGATTTTTGTTGTGCCATTTTCTGACGAGGTAGTGCTGATCGTCCAGGACAATGCGCCAACCTATCTGTTCGACGGCAAATCATCGTCGCGCGTGGTGTACGACGGCCACATCGAACAGGTGACAGATCTCACCGCCGGACATTTTGTGTATCACGGCAAGCGCTACGCACATCCAGACCTTCGCTACGACATTGAGAGCGGCGACTCGGCGGCGCACAGTGATGGCGCCCTGAAACTACCGCGGCTGGTCGCGCAGATCGCACCCGATCGCAGCGCTTTCGCGACATCCCTGGACTAACAGCGGTTGCGGCGTGCCTTCGCCCAGCGATCGATCACGCGTTGAATGGCAGCGAGTCCATCAGTCAGGGCCGCGGGACCTGGTTGCAGGATGATCGATGACTTGATCTCGTAGAGATGACCGTCGACGACCGCCGGAACGTCCTGCCAACCCGGGCGCTCAGCCACGCGTTCCGGCCGAAACTTCTTGCCGCACCAGGACCCGAGGATCATGTCGGGCGCGCGGCGCGGTACTTCGAGCGGATCGGCGATGATCCGATTCTTGCCGAGCGATTCGCATGCCAGCTCCGGGAAGCAATCACGGCCGCCGGCGATACCGATCAGCTCCGATACCCAGCGGATCGCCGAGATCTGCGGTTCGTCCCATTCCTCGAAATAGACTGTCGGTCGTGTTGTTAGTGCTGCGGCGCGCTCACGCGCATGCGCCAGACCAGTCTCGAGCTTCGTGACGAGCGCGAGTGTCTTGTCCTCGCAACCGACCATGCCGCCCAGCACACGGATGGTGCGCAGAATCTCCGCGACACTGCGATGATTGAAAACGTGTACCTCGACGCCGGCGCGCACCAGGTCCGCCGCGATATCCGCCTGCAGATCGGAAAATCCGAGCACCAGATCGGGCTGCAGCGCGATGATCCTGTCGATCTTCGCACTCGTAAACGCCGAGACTCGAGGCTTCTCTTTGCGGGCGATGGGTGGACGGACCGTAAAGCCCGAAATGCCGACGATCCGCCAGTCCTCACCCAGCAGATAGAGCGTTTCGGTCGTTTCTTCCGTTAGGCAAACGATTCGTTCAGGGTAACCACGGCCGCGCGACATTGAGCCAATCTAATCGAGTGACACTGGCGTGTCAGCCTCTTATTCTTGAGCTTCGAAATGTTGGCTGCTGTATTCAACTGGCTCGATGGCTGGCTGTTTGGCGATCTCGCCAATGGCCCCTCGCCCATTGGCACCCTGCTGCGCATTTTACGCTACCCCTACGCGCTCCTGCGCGATCTGCTGCGTGGACAGATCAATCTGTATGCAATGGGGCTGGTGTATGCAACCCTGCTTTCGCTAATCCCGCTCGTCGCGTTCAGTTTTGCCATACTCAAGGTGTTTGGCGCGCACCGCGATCTCGAACCGATCATCTACGAGTTCTTCCGGCCGCTCGGCGACGCGGCAACCGATCTCACCGCGCGAGTCATGCAGTTTGCCGACAATGTGAGCACCGGCATCGTCGGTTCAGTCGGCTTCGCACTGTTGTTATGGACGCTGATCGGTACGATCAAGAAGGTTGAGGACGGCTTCAACTTCGTGTGGCGCGTCGAACAGGCGCGCGGCATCGGTCGACGGATCACAGAGTACGCGGCGCTGTTGATTCTGGGACCCCTGTTGCTGGTCGCGTTCATCGGGCTTTCGCACGTCGCGCTCGACAGCACCGCGGCTCAGTGGGCCCGGGAACTGCCACTGATGAATCGCGTGTTTGCCTGGGGCATCGGCCTGTCGCCGTACCTGGTCGTCACCGCGATGTTCACGGCCCTGTATATGTTCGTGCCCAATACGCGGGTCGCATTCGTCCCGGCGCTCATCGGCGGCCTGACTGCGGGCATCTTGTGGGCAGCCGTCGGCAAAGTGTTCACGGCGATGGTGGTCTATACCACTCGCCTGACGATCGTCTATGCCGGTTTCGCGATCATTGTCGCAGCGCTCTTGTGGACCTATCTCGGTTGGCTGATCCTGCTGGTCGGGGCGCGATTGTCCTTCTACGTCCAGAATCGCAATCACCTGCGGCTCGGACTCGTTGAGATCCGCCTCTCAGCGCAAGAGCTCGAGAAGCTTGCGCTCAAGATCATGTACCTCGTCGCACTGAGCCACACGCAAGGTGCATCGCGCTGGTCAGTGCAGTCGCTAGCGGATGAGCTCCGGATGCCTGGCATCGCCATCGCGCAGAGTGTCGGGAGCTTGGAACAGGCCAAGCTCATCGTCGCCAGCGACGACGACATTCTGCTTCCCGCTCGCGATATCGGTCACATCACTTTGAACGAGATCATCGGTGTGGCGCGTTCGCAAAAGAGCGGTCAGCTGCCTGCAGAAGGCAAGGCGCTCCCAGCGGTCGATCGGATTACCGAACAGCTCGAGGCCGCATGGCGGCTCACGTGCGCTGACCAAACGCTCCGCGATCTGGTCGAAGCGAACGCCTGACTGGCCGGTGCCATCCGGATACCCATGGTCCGTGCACCGGCTCGATCCGCACGGCACGAGGAATTCGTGCCGTGCATCGATACTTGAGCCGGCGTCAGGTTCGCCACACGCCACTCCTCCTGCTCATTCGCCCGCGATGGTCATCTCGCCAACCAGTACCGATCCGCAGCGGATACTGCTGCGATAGTCCACGTCGCTGCCAAGCGCGACTATTCCCGCCAGCATGTCCTTGAGATTGCCCGCGATCGTGACTTCCTGAACGGCGTGGGCGATCGCGCCGTCCTGCACCCAGAACCCCGTTGCGCCGCGCGAGTAATCGCCGGTCACGCCGTTCACGCCCTGTCCCATCATTTCGGTCACGATCAGGCCGCGCCCAAGTTTTCGTAACAATTCTTCTGACGTCAGTGCGCCAGTACGTGACGTCACGGTCAAATTGTGCGTGCCGCCCGCATTGCCAGTCGTATGCAGCCCCAGCTTGCGCGCCGAAT
>JAGRJB010000450.1 GCA_020442965.1 Pseudomonadales bacterium | reverse complement strand
CGAGTCAGATCTTCATTGGTCTTCTCGTCGACTACCTTGATCTTTTCACCGCCGGCGATCAGCCTGCGTAAATCGTCGAACGTGACGTGCCGGCTCGCCTTGGCGTCGTAGAGGCGACGGTTGGCGTACTTCTTGATGATACGAATATCGGCCATTGCAGTTTTTGCGCCTTGCGCCCAGCATCATGCGGGCGTGGTGCCCTGCGTCACAGTGAACTCGATCATACCGCAGCGCATTTGCGATGCAAAATGATTGAGTTCACAGTTATGACGATGGCAGATATTGAAGTTACTTAATTACTGTTTTTTCAATATTTTACGAATATTATCTAAATCAATGTATCCGCATAAAAACGATCGGTACGGACTCATGCAGCGCATACTTCTG
Source organism: Pseudomonadales bacterium (assembly GCA_020442965.1). Taxonomy (GTDB): domain Bacteria; phylum Pseudomonadota; class Gammaproteobacteria; order Steroidobacterales; family Steroidobacteraceae; genus CADEED01. The sequence goes on along the minus strand of JAGRJB010000450.1, from coordinate 1,778 downwards.
GTACTAGGGACATGACAGCCAGCGAATCCGCCGGGCCAGCCTGGAGCGCCGATTTCCTGCAGCAGTCAACCGCCGCCTGGACCCAGTACCTCGAGCTGGGCAAGTCACTGCTGGCGCAGCTCGACCTGGGTAGCAAAGTAGGTGGCTTCGACGGCCTCAGCTCGGCATTGTCGGGCTGGCAACAACAGCTGAACGCTTCGCCCTTCGGACGCACGGCAGCAGAATCGCTGTACGCGGCGATGAGTGCACCCCTTCCGGCCGTGGGTCCGCATGCGCTGCAGAATCTCGCGCTGCAGCGGATGCAAAGGCTGCAGGCTCGCGCGGCGCAATTGCAGGTGCAGTTGATCGTACTGTTGCAGGCCAGTACGAACGCGGCAGCAACCAAGTTCGTCGAGCGTGCCAGGCTGATCGCTAACAAAGAGAGTTCCGCTCATCAACCGCCCCCCACGCTGCGTGCCTTGTTCGATCTGTGGATCGACTGCGCCGAAGATGCCTATGCGACGTGCGTGCACAGTGACGCATTCTGCCGCGTGCAAGCCGAGCTCGCGAACAGTGTGAACGCCCTGAAGCTCGCCCAGCGTGAGCAATTCGAGCAGCTCGCCCGACAGCTGGATCTGCCAACTCGCACCGAATCAGACGCGCTCATCCAGCGCATACGCACGCTCGAAAGCCAACTTGATCAAGCTGGCCCCTCGCCGGCCACCGCGCACGCGCGGCGCAAGACGCGCAGCGCCAAGCGCGGCAAACCAAAGTCCCGGTCATGAGCGATCACCGGTTTGATCCGACCGTATTGGCCGGCGAGCTGGCGCAGTTCGCGCAACGAACCGCCGCTTTGGGCCCGGCGCTGCAGGCCGCCAGCAACGCCGCAACAGGCGGTACGCCGCGCGAACTCGTCTGGTGCGACGGCAAGGTCTCGTTGCATCGCTATCGAGCCGTCGCTCGACCCGCAAGAGTCGCACCGCTCTTGATCGTCTACGCACTCGTCAATCGACCCTACATCATGGATCTCGAACCGGAGCGATCCTTGATCCGATCACTCCTGGCGCGCGGACTCGACGTGTATCTGATCGATTGGGGCAGCCCCGACGGCGGCGATCGCTTCATCGGCCTCGATGACTACCTCAATCGCTTTCTGCACCGCGCCGTGCAGCATATTCTCGATACTCAGAAAATCGCAGCCTTGAACCTGCTCGGCGTCTGTCAGGGCGGCACCTTCAGTCTTTGTTACACCGCCATGCACCCCGAACGCGTGCGCAATCTCATCGCGATGGTCACGCCAGTCGACTTCAAGACGCCGGAGAATCTGCTTTCCAAGTGGGCCCAAGGCGTGGACATGCAGTTGATGACTCGCAACGGCAATGTCAGCGGAGAATTCCTGAACGCAGTTTATCTCGCTTTGATGCCGTTTCGACTCACCCAGCAGAAGTACATTGCCCTGGCATGCGCGCCGCAGACGCCAGCACAACTCGAGACCTTCATGCGCATGGAGCGCTGGATCTTCGACAGTCCCGATCTGGCAGCGACCGCGTTTCGTGAGTTCACCGAATGGTTCTTCCAGCAGAACCGTCTCATCACCGGCGGCTTGTCGATTGGTGCCCACGTGGTTGATCTCGCCGCTATCACCCAACCGCTACTCAACATTTACGCCACCAAAGATCACCTCGTACCACCGAGTGCGAGCATACCGCTCGAATCACTCGTCAGTAGCAAGGACTACGAGGCGTTACCGGTCGAAACCGGTCATATTGGCATGTACGTGAGCGGCAGTTCACGGCAAC
>JAGRJB010000449.1 GCA_020442965.1 Pseudomonadales bacterium | reverse complement strand
TGCCGTTGCGCAACTCCTCGCGGATACGCTCGTAGATGAGAATATTGGCGTCGACCGCCATGCCCACGGTCAAAATGATGCCCGCGATGCCGGGCAGCGACAACGACGCGCGCAGACCTGACAGCAACGCCGTCAGCAACACCACGTTAGCTAACAACACGGCACAGGCGACCAATCCGAAACCTTTGTAGTAGATCACCATGAATACGAATACGGCGGCCATGCCGATCAGCAGCGCTCGCACGCCCTGCTCGATGTTCTGCTTGCCGAGCGACGGACCGATCGCGCGTTCTTCGACGATGAATATCGGCGCTGCCAGTGCGCCGGCGCGCAACAGCAACGCAAGATCGCGGGCTTCGCTCGGACTGAGGCCGGTGATCTGGAACTGCGAGCTGAAAACGCCCTGAATCGTGGCGAGACTAATAACCTTCTCGGTCTTGATTTCGCGCGGTACCAGCTCGCCCGCAGCATTCTTCTGCATTTGTCGGGAAATCTCGATGAACACCACGCCCATGCGCCGACCCACGTTCGCGCGCGTATTCTCGAGCATCCGTTCGCCGCCCTGCGCGCTCAGTCGAACCGAAACCGCGGGACCTTCCTGCGTTGATGTGCTGGTGGCGTCCGTCAGCTGATCGCCTGTGACAATGATCTCGCGCTTGAGCAGCACCGGCTGGTTGTTCTTGTCGCGGTACAGTTTCGACCCCAAGGGCGCACGTCCGCGAGTGACCGCGTCGGCGATCGAGTTGGTTTCATCGGCCATACGGAACTCGAGTGTCGCCACTTTGCTCAAGAGATCCTTGACGTCGGCCGAATTCTGCACGCCTGGCAGTTGCACGGCGATGCGCTCCGGGCCCTGCCGTTGCACCAACGGCTCCGATACACCGAGTTCATTGACACGATTGCGCAGCGTCGTGATATTTTGCTGAATCGCATAGTTCTGTCGCGTGCGGATCTGCTCGTCCGACATCACCCCATCGATCGCCGGCCCGCTCGACGTATCGTTGGTCTTGAAGCTGAGATCGGTGAACTTTTCCTGCAGCAACTTGAGCGCAGGCCCCGTATCCGCGCCCGCCGGCAACAGTACGCGCACGCCGTTTGTCTTGTCGCCATCGGCCTTGATGGTGTTGACGTCGGCAACGGCAATATTCTGATCGCGCAGCGTACGCCGAAAATCCTGCTCGTAGTTCGACAATAGCTGCTCGACCGCGCCGTTGACGTCCACTTGATAAAGTAGATAGAGGCCACCACGCAAGTCGAGTCCGAGCGGCATGGGCTTGAGACCGATGACGCGCAGGAATTCGGGTGCCCGCGGCGCAAACGACAACGCGGTGATGTAGTCGTTACCCAGGCCGTCATTGACGGCATCGCGGGCCTTGAGCTGACCGCCGACATCGTCGAAGCGCACCATGACGCGCCCCGTGTCGATGTAGCTTTTCGAGAACGGTACATGACGCTCGCGCAGAAACTCCTCGACCGACTTCTGGGCGGCCGCATCCATCGGCGCGCGGTCTTTGCGGGCAACCTGCAGCGCGGGATCCTCGCCGAAGAAGTTCGGCAGCGCGAAGACCAGTGCAAGTAACAATACAGCTGCGACCAGCCAATACTTCCAACGGGCGAACTCGAGCATTGAGATCTGGCCTTACGCGCTCTTGAGCGTGCCCTTGGGCACGAGGGATGTCACCTGGAACCTCTGCACCTTGATCCGCACGCCGTCGGCGATCTCAACGGTAACGAACTGTTCGCCGACTTCCGTGACCTTGCCGAGCACACCGCCCGCGGTGATCACCTCGTCACCGGTTGCGAGCTTGGCGAGCATGGCCTGATGCTCCTTGGACTTCTTCTGTTGCGGGCGAATCAGCAGAAAATAGAAGATGACGATGAAGACCACCATCATCAACAAGGGGGCGAAGGAGCCGCCCGGCGCCGCGCCGGCACCCTGGGCGTAGGCGTCCGATATAAACAGGTTCATAGCATCACACCTTACAGAAAAGCGTTATTAATCAGGCTATTGCGAGTCCCGAGACACAAACGCTCGGGCGAAACAGCCGGCGATTATGCCACAGCCTCGGCCGTTGCCATCCGCTGGCTGAAAAACTGCCGCGCGAAATGCTGCAGTTCGCCCTGCTCGATCGCCAGCCGCAACCGCCGCATCAGGTCAAGATAGAAGTGCAGATTGTGGATGGTATTGAGGCGCGACCCCAGGATTTCGTTGCAGCGATCGAGGTGCCGCAGGTAAGCGCGCGAGTAGTTCTGGCAGGTGTAGCAGGGACAGGCAGGATCGACGGGACCCGTGTCGCGCTGATGAGCAGCATTGCGGATGTTGAGCACGCCCGACGTCGTGAACAGATGGCCGTTGCGCGCGTGGCGTGTTGGCATGACGCAGTCGAACAGGTCGACGCCGCGCAGCACGGCTTGCACGATATCCTCAGGCCGCCCCACACCCATGAGATAGCGCGGCCGATCGGGCGGCATGTGCGGCAACAGAGCCTCGAGCACGGCGAGCCGCTCCTGCTCGGGTTCACCGACTGCGAGCCCGCCGATCGCAAGTCCCGGAAATTCCAGCCGCTCCAGGGCTTCGAGCGATGCCAACCGCAGCGGCACGTGCATGCCGCCCTGCACGATCCCAAATAGCGCCCCCGGAGGACCTTCGCGACCTTGATCGTCTGTCACGAGCGGCAGTCGCGCGTAATGGGTAGCACTGCGCGCAGCCCAACGCATCGAGCGCTCCATCGACGTGCGTGCCTCAGCCTCGGTAGCAGGATAGGCCGTGCAGTCATCCAACACCATCGCGATGTCTGAACGCAGGGCGTGCTGCACGTCCATGGAATCCTCCGGCTTCAAGCGCACGGCGGAACCGTCGACGGGAGACTGAAAGCGCACCCCCTCTTCGCTGATCTTGCGCAGCTCCGCCAGGCTGAAAACCTGGAATCCGCCCGAATCCGTGAGAATGGGTTGACGCCAATGCATGAAGCCATGCAACCCCCCGTGCGCCGCAACGACTCCAGGGCCGGGACGCAGCATCAAATGAAATGTGTTGGCGAGAACGATGTCTGCGCCTAACGATTCGAGTTCCTCCGGCGTCATGGCTTTCACAGTGCCGTAGGTGCCGACTGGCATGAACGCCGGCGTCTGGACAACGCCGTGCCGCAACGTGAGTCGGCCACGCCGGGCCGCGCCATCGAGGGCGATGCGATCGAACAACGCGCTCATGTGTGCACTTCGCGGGACGGCGTCACGAACATTGCATCACCGTAGCTAAAGAACCGGTAGCGCGCGCGGATCGCATGAGCATAGGCGGCAAGCACATGCTCCCGCCCGGCGAATGCACTGACTAACATCAACAGCGTCGACTCCGGCAAGTGAAAATTGGTAATCATGGCGTCGACGACCTGGAACCGAAATCCTGGTACGACAAAGAGTCTAGTGTCTCCGACATATGGTTCCAACTCACCGTTGGCTGTGGCGGTTTCGAGTGCACGCACGACCGTGGTGCCGACTGCGATGACCCGCTTGCCGCGCGCTTTGGTGACGCGGACCGCCAAACAGACTGCCTCGCCGACGGCCGTGAATTCCGCGTGCATCACGTGCGCACCAACGGACTCGGAGCGCACGGGCTGAAACGTACCGGCGCCCACGTGCAGCGTCACGAAAGCGGTTTCTACACCATGCGCCTCGAGGCGCGACAACAACAAGTCGTCGAAATGCAGGCTCGCGGTCGGGGCCGCTACCGCGCCGCGGTGACGCGCGAAGCGACTCTGATAGCGATCGCGATCGATGGCGTCCGGCTCACGAGCAATGTAGGGCGGCAGCGGAATCTGCCCGTGCGACTCGAAAAATTCGAATGCCGTCGCGGGTAACTCGGCAATCCAGAGATCGCCCTCGCGCCGAATCATCTCGACGGCGCCGCCCGGTGTCTCTATCCGCAGGCCCGGCCGCACAGCCTTGCTGGCACGCGCGTGTAGCAGCGCCCGGCGCCCATCTAGCGGACGCTCGAGCAGCAGCTCGACCTGCCCGCCAGTGGGCTTGGAACCCGTGAGCCGCGCGGGAATGACGCGCGTGTCGTTGACGACGA
>JAGRJB010000448.1 GCA_020442965.1 Pseudomonadales bacterium | reverse complement strand
TGCTGTTGTCTTTCGTGTTGTTGTCGGTCGCGCTCAAAGCCTAATCGCCAATCGAAACTCTTAGCCCGCCGACCCTCCGATACACCGCAAGCACCGGCACGATCGGTTGCCAGAGCAGCGAGTTTTCGAGCCCTGGCGCGGCGCTCGCATGCATGCAGACCGCTAACACGCCATGCCTGCTATACGGAGGACTCACTCAAGTTTCGCCGCACGAGTGGCAGAGTAATGTCACTTCCTACCAGATCTGCAATCCGCCGAACCAAATTGAGGATCCAATCAATTTCTTAAGCGGCTCCGTCAGTGCGATCGGATCGTGTCTCGACAATCCCGGATACTTGTTTGCACTGACGCCAAGTGGCTGGCAGGTCGACGGCTACTGCTGGATCCATCTGGTCGAGATCTGGAAGACTCTTAAGCCTGCCGACCTGTGCCTGGAGAATCCGATCCTGCCGGGACTCGGATGCAAGCGTCAGGAAGATACGGACTATGCCGGCAATGGTGAGCTACCGTTGCGCTTCAGTCGCATTTACAACAGCTCACCACATTTCGGCAAAGACTGGAAGACCAATTGGAATCGCAGCGTGTCCGTTGTATCGGCCGGAGGCACAACAATCGCCACCGTCAGTCGTCCGGAAGGCAGTTACTCGTTTACGTGGAACGGCGGCAGCTGGGTTTCTGACCCTGATGTCAATTACCAGCTGATCGGCAGTAATGGAGGTTTTCAGGTTGTCACGCCGAATCTGCAGACCGAGTTCTACAACCCAAACAATCAGTTGCTGATGGTCGTGAATGCCTCGTACGCGATCATGTATACGCTGACCTACGATCCGGTGAATATCGATCAGCTCGTCCAGGTCCGAAACGAGTTCGGCCACACCATCAACCTGGCATACGACGCACAGGGTCGTCTTTCCACAATGATTGATCCAAATGGCGGCGTATACCAGTACGGATATAACAGCAGCGACGATCTCACCAGCGTTACGCATCCCGACGGAACGGTACGCCAATATGTTTATAACGAGCTGGCGTACACTGCGAACATCGCGCAGGAGCATACGCTCACCGGAATCATCGATGAGAACGGTGTCCGGTATGCGAACTTCGGTTACAACGCTGACGGACTCGCGATCATGACCGAGCACGCAGGTGGTGTCGATCGGGTGCAGGTCAGCTACGATACGCCGCCTCAGTTATCGGAATCTGTCTGGATAGACGTGGACAATCACGTCAAGTACGTCACCCACTACTACTCGGCGCCATCCGGTGTGGTGGCGACCAATGGGCTTGGCGCCACGCAGTCTTACTCGTTCGCGTCGATCAATGGCATCATCAAAACTACCGGTGCAGGTCAGCCTTGTAGTGGGTTGGGTTGTGTACATCACGCGATGGCGCAGCAATACGATACCAATGGCAACATCACACGCCGCGTGGACTATAAATATAACTACTCCTGTTACGAATACGACCTCGCGCGCAATCTGGAAACCGCGCGGGTGGAAGGGTTCGCGCTGCCGCTTTCGACGTGCCCCAGTAACCTCGCCAACTACACTCTCGCCGCCAACACGCGGCAGCGAAAGGTTGTCACGACGTGGCATCCGACCTTTCGCACACCGATATCGATCGTGGCCAAGGACCGCACGACGATCTTTACGCACGATGCGAATGGCAACGTGCTGACGAAAACTGTCACCGACACAAGCGTGACGCCGAATGTTTCGCGGACGTGGACGTATACGTACAACGGCCTCAGTCAGATGCTGAGCGAAGATGGCCCGCGCACCGATGTCTCGGATCTCACGACCTATACTTACTACAGCTGCTCGTTCGGCAACCAATGCGGCCAGATCGAAACCATGACCAATGCGCTGAGTCAGCTGACGAGCTACAACAGCTACAACGCACACGGCCAACCGACGCAAATCACGGACTCCAACAATGTTGTCTCGACGCTGGGTTATGATCTTCGCCAGCGCCTAACCGATCGCTGCGTAAACGGGGTTCTGCCAACATGCACGGGCGGGGAGCTGACGCACTTGGAGTACCGGCCCACGGGGCTACTCGAAAAAGTAACTAATCCGGATGGGAGTTATTTGCAGTACGGCTACGATGCCGCTCACCGGCTCACAACCCTCGAGGATGGGCTTGGGAACAGAATCGTCTACACGCTCGATGCGATGAGCAATCTCACCGGCGAGAGTGTCTACGATCCCTCACAGGTTCTCACGCGCACGCGTTCGCAGGTGTTCAATACGCTCAATCAGTTGTGGAAGCAGATCGGCGCGGCCGGCACCACGAATGTGACGACGGTGCTCGGCTACGACGCCAACGGCAATCAAACGACGACAAGCGCCCCATTGGGGCGCTACTCGACCCAGCAGTATGATGAGCTGAATCGTCTCGCACAGATCACAGATCCCGCGTTGGGAAATACGGTCTTCGGCTATGACGCCAATGACAATCTCACCTCCGTCAAGGACCCGCGCAACCTCACGACGAGTTATCAGTACACGGGTTTTGGCGATGTCAAGAACATCACGTCACCGGATACTGGCGTAACCACTAACACCTATGACACGGGTGGCAATCTCAACACGTCGACCGATGCACGCAATGCGATCGCGACATACACTTACGATGCCCTGAATCGCGTGCAGAGCGTGGCGTTCAAGAAGGGCACCACGACGGACCAAACGATTTCGTATAGCTACGACACCGGGCTCAATGGCCTGGGCCGCCTCACCGGCGCGAGCGATGCGAGCCATTCAATGAGCTGGGGTTACGACGCCCAGGGGCGCGTGACGAGCAAGACGCAGACCATCGGCACGAGCGTGCGGACAGTCGGCTATGGCTACACCAACGGCAACCTGACGTCGATGACCACGCCCTCGGGTAAGCTCGTGACGTATGGGTATGCCAACGGCCAGGTGACGAGCATTGCCGTGGATGGCACGACGATCCTGAACAACGTGCTGTATGACGCCTTCGGCCCGGCACGACGCTGGACCTGGGGCAATGCCACGCAATCGATCCGCACCTTCGACACCGATGGCAAGATCCAGCAGATCGACAGCGCCGGGTTCTCGAGCTACGGCTATGACGATGCGTTTCGGATCACGAGCATCACCGACACCACCGTGCCGGCGAACTCGTGGAGCTACGGCTACGACAGCCTCGATCGGCTCAATAGCGCCAGCTGGGCGATCTCAATTGGCGAAATCGGGTATGACGCCAACGGCAACCGCCTGACCCAAACCGGCACGAGCGCGAGCAGCTATGCCATCGCCGCCACCAGCAATCGCCTCACCGCGACCACCGGTGCGCTGGTGCGCACCCACACCTATGACACCGCGGGCAACACGCTCACCACCGGCGCCACGATCCACACGTACAACAACCGCGGGCGGATGAAGACCGGGAGACTCTCCTCCACCAGCACCAACACCAGTTACGTGTACAACGCGCTCGGCCAGCGCGTGAAGAAGTCCGGCGGCACGCCCGGGACCGTGATTTTTGCTTACGACGAAGCCGGCCATCTGAT
>JAGRJB010000447.1 GCA_020442965.1 Pseudomonadales bacterium | reverse complement strand
ATCTGCGGCGACCTGCCGATCGTGAAACACCCCGGCACGAACACGATTCTCGATCCGGTGCCCTATGACATCTACGTCAACAACAGCCGCAATACCGCGGCGCTGGAGCACGGCCCGAGCCTTGATCATCTCGGGCTGCGTCGTGATACGGAACAGTACAGCGTGAGCGCCGACTGGTCGTTGCCGAGCGATTTGACGCTGTCTTTCTCCGCCGCGTACGGCTCGATCTCGCAGCGGCGCATCATGGATCTGGACTTCACGCCGAGAAAGATCTGGCTCGAGGCGCACTTCCAGGAAATGCTCGATCGCAGTGCGGAGCTACGCCTGTCCCAACGGACGGACCGCCTCAGGTGGATGCTCGGCCTGTCGGCGTTCTCACTCGACTTCTCAACCCCGAGCGGCGCCTCGATCGGCTACCTGTATCCCAATACCGCATTTCCGAACGGCTTCTTCATCGATCAGGTTGTTACCTCAACCTACGTCGACACGAGCGCCGTGTTCGGCGCGGTCTCCTACGATCTGACGGACCAGTGGGACCTGAGTCTCGAAGCGCGCTATCAACAGGACAAATCAGATCAGGGCACCGTGGGCAATACGGAGCTGAAGAAAACCTACACCAATTTCCTGCCGCGCGTGATTCTGCAATGGCAGCCCTCGGACGAAACCAACCTGTACGTCACCTACGCCAAGGGTAACAAGCCGGGCGATTTCAACAGCAACCTGATCGCGCTCACGCCTGCGCAGGCCGCCGAAGCCGAGGCACAGACCGGGGCTACCACGTTCGTCGGGGAGGAAGAACTCGACAACTACGAAATCGGCTTGAAGAAGAGCCTGTTCGACAGACGCGTGCAGCTGAACGCTGCGGTCTATTACATGAACTGGCTCAACCAGCAGACGCGCACGACCGCGGTGATCACGGACCTGACCAATCCGGCGGGCAGGCGCACCGTGCCGGTCACGATTGCTGCGGGCAAGACCGAGCTGCACGGCCTGGAACTCGAGGGGCGCTGGCGCGCCACGCCTGAACTGACGATCGGGACCACGTTCAACTGGGCTGCCTCGGAGTACAAGGAATTCATCTGTGGCTTCTGCCAACGCGTGACCGGCATCAGTGACGTATCGGGCAACGAGACCCCCCGTTTTCCGGAGTACTCCGGGACGGTCAGCGCCGACTACGTGATGCCCTTCGGCGCATCCAAGGACTGGTTCGTCCGCGGCGACCTGATCTACACGGGTGCCGCGTGGGACGAAGCGTTCAATCTGGCCCAGAATCGTGACTCGTGGCGCGCGAACTTGCGCGGCGGTGTGACGATGGATCGGGTGCGCATCGAGGCGTTCGTCACCAATCTGTTCGACGACGACACCTATCTCTCGGCCGCAAGGTTTACGGATTTCACGCTCGGCAACTTCAATCTGAACAACTTCGTCACCAACGTCGTGCCGGCCGATCCGCGCAAGTTCGGGCTGCGCGTCAGCATGAATTTCTGATGGCACTCGGCATTCACCCTAATGGAGATTTCAATGAAGCATAGAATTCTGTGGATCGTCGCTGTCACCGTTCTGTTCGCTGCGGACGCGGGATCAGCCGAGAAGCTCGTGTTCGACGCCAGCAAGTACTCGCAGAAAGTAACGGGATGCGACCTGCTGGCAGCGCACGGCGACGACCCCAACGCGGTCGCACCAGGCTTGCACAAGGCGCAGATGGATTTGCCGGCGGCGATCGCTGCTTGCCAGGCGGCGGTCGCGCGAGACCCCAAGAATCCGCGCCTGAACTACCAACTGGGCCGCACTTACGGCTACAGTGGCGAGGGTGAGAAGGCGGGGCCGTACCGTGACGTCGCGCTGGCAGCGGATTATCCGCAAGCGCTCTTCGTGTACGGCTTCATGCATCTCACCGGGATGAACAAGTCGACCAAAGATCCGTGTCTCGCGGGCGAACTGGTGCGACGATCAGCCCTGTACGGGCGCATCGCGGGGCAGATCGGTTTCCCCTTCTGGTCGCTCAAGGGCGAATTCAAGGGCTGTCCGGTCAAGCAGGACCTGGCGGAAATGCAGCAGTTCCTCGAGGCCGCCGACCAGCAGACGAGTGACTTCTATCAGGAGACCGCCATTGAGTTGCTGCAGGAAAAGATCAAGTCACGGTTGGCAACGAACAAGAAATGAGCGCCAGCGGGGTTAGCCGCCGGTGGGTGCTCAGCACGCTCGCGGCCGTCGCTGCGAGCAGCCGCGCGCGGGCCAAATCGGTTGCGCAATCGCAGTGGGACTTGATCATCGTCGGCGCGGGCACGGCGGGGCTGCCGGCAGCGCTGTTCGCGGCGCGGCGCGGCGCACGCGTACTGGTGCTCGAGAAGGGCGCACAGGTCGGCGGCACACTGTGGTTCTCGGGCGGGCAGATGAGCGCCGCGGGTACGCGTCTGCAAAAGGCCAAGGGCATCGAGGATTCCCCGGCCGAGCATCTCGCCGACATCATGCGCATCAGCCGCGGCACGGCCAATGAGGACATCGTTCGGCTCGCCGTCGAGAATGCGGCGGGCACGGTCGACTGGCTGGAGTCCGCGGGACTGACATTCGGACCGGGCTTCCCCGTAGCCGGGACCGGCCACGAACCGTACAGCCACGCGCGGGTGTGGGGTGCACCGGATCGCGGGCTCGCCATTCTGCGCGTGCTCGAGAAGGAACTAACCACCGCACCCGCATCGTTGAGTGTGCTCAAGAGCACCGAGGTCGTCGAGCCGATTCTGGATCGGCGCGGCGCCGTGCTGGGCGTCATCGCGAAGGATGAAGCCGGGGTGCGCCGCGATTTTCGCGCGCCGCACACAGTGCTGGCGAGCGGCGGCTACATGGCCAACACCGCGCTGTTTCAATCGCTCAACGGCGTCCCGAAATACCGTGCCGCCGGCTGGCCAATGAACACCGGTGTGGGAATCGACATCGGGCGCAGCGCGGGCGGCTGGGTGCGCGGCCGGGAAAACTATCTGTGCGACTTCGGCAGTATTCCGGCGGATCTGGAAATCCCGAGTCCCGAGCTCGCCCGCTCCATCCATCATCCCGAACGGCGCGAGCCCTGGGAGATCATTGTCAATCGGGCCGGCAAGCGCTTCCTGGCCGAAGATCTGGGCAGCGTCGATGAGCGCGAGCACATGCTCCTCACACAGCCCGACAATCGCTACTGGCTCGTGTTCGACGAAGACATTTTGCGCAACGCACCGCCGCTCGTTCGCGGGGCTCCACCGGGTGAGCTGCGCGACTGGACCACCCAGGAACTGGCGGATGCTTTTGGAGTAGCGCCGGCGTTCACGTCGGCAGCGACCTTGGAGCAGCTTGCCGTGGGTGCGGGGATCGACCCCCGCAACCTGGTGGCCACCGTCGACGAGTACAACGCCGGCCAAGCGAGCGGTCATGATTCGCTCGGCCGCACGCATATGCCGCGGCCGATCAAGCGCGCGCCGTTCTATGCGATCCGTCATCAGGGCGCCACACTGATTGGCGTCGCGGGACTGGCCGTGGACGACAAGCTTCGCGTAACAAAGCCAGACGGTGCACCCGTTGCAGGGCTTTACGCCGCCGGTGAGCTGCTCGGCAACGGCACGCTGTCCGGGAAGGCCTTCTGTGCGGGTATGATGGTGACCCCCGCGCTCAGCTTTGGTCGCTGGCTGGGGGAGAATCTGCCGCTCGCCAAACGCGGCTGACCCCAAGCGATTGCACTGCAGGAGTTCCTGATGAATAGCAACGATCCCGCTCGCAGCCGCCGTGCCTTCCTGCAAACCGCCACGGTCGCCGCCGCGTGGCGCTCGCTGGGTCTCGCAGTGCCTTACGCACGCTTCCTGCCCGCGGGTCTCATGCCGGTGGTAGCGCTAGCCGCCGGGGACGACATCCTCGCGAGCCTCGGCAAGACCGGACTCAAGCTGTTAGGCGACCGGCCGATCAACGCCGAGACACCTGCGCACCTGTTAGACGATGCGGTGACGCCCGCCAATCGCATGTTCGTGCGCAACAACGGTGTGCCGCCCGAACCCGTGGCCGACCCTGACGCCTGGGAACTGCGCGTCGAGGGCGAGTCGTGCGTCAAGCCCCAGACGTTCACGCTCGCCGAGCTCAAGCGCCAGTTCCGCCCCGTCACGCTGCAACTGCAACTCGAGTGCGCCGGCAATGGCCGCGCCGAATTCCGCCCCCGTACGAGCGGCAATCAATGGACCACCGGTGCCATCGCCTGCCCCGAGTGGACCGGCGTACGCCTGGCCGACGTCCTGACGCATTGCGGCGTCGCCAGCAACGCCGTCTATGTCGCCTACCACGGGGCCGATACACACCTCTCCGGCGATCCCAAGAAGGATCCCATATCCCGCGGTGCGCCCGTGGCCAAGGCAATGGAAAAGGAATCGCTGCTGGCGTTCGCCATGAACGGCGCACCGATCCCGCCCATCCATGGTGCGCCGCTACGCATGATCGTGAGCGGCTGGCCCGCCTCGGTGAGCGGCAAGTGGCTCAGGCAGGTGTTAGTGCGCGACCGCGTGCACGATGGCGAGAAGATGAACGAAGACGCGTACCGCATGCCCTGCGAACCCGTGGCGCCCGGCACCAAGGTGCCCGATGACAAGATGTGCATCATCGGCTCCATGCCCGTCAAGTCGCTGATCACGTTTCCCGAGTCCGGCAGCCATGTGCCGCGGACCGAAGCCATGGCGCTGCGCGGCCATGCGTGGGCCGGTGATCGGGCCGTGACACGCGTCGATGTGAGCATCGACTTCGGCGCCACCTGGCAGAAGACGCAACTCAAGGCACCCGTGAACCGCCTCGCCTGGCAGCACTTTGCTACCGAGATCAAGTTCCCCCAACCCGGCTACTACGAAGTGTGGGCGCGCGCCACCGACACGGCGGGCCAGGCACAGCCGATGCTGGTACCGGGTTGGAACCCGAAGGGATATCTCAACAATGCCTGCC
>JAGRJB010000446.1 GCA_020442965.1 Pseudomonadales bacterium | reverse complement strand
CAATTGACCGACGAGCAGCATTTGATCGCGAAAATGCAGGCGGGCGACCAGCAGGCTTTTGAGCAGTTTTTCGCGTCCTATGCAACCCGTCTCGCGGCGTTCGCGGCGCGTCGCAGTCCGCTCGGTGCCGCCGCTATCGAGGACGTCGTGCAACAGACGATGATCAACGCCATGCGCAATCTCGCGCGGTTTCGCGGCGACGCCACCGTCTTCACTTGGCTCTGTCAGATTTGCCGTAACCTGCTCGCTGATGTACGTCGTAAGGCGGCGCGCCAGCCCGAGATCGACAATCTGGACGCGGTCCTCGAGAACACCGACTCGCGCGTTCCGGTGCAATTGCTCGAATACCGCGACCCGCTCGATGAGTGTGTGACGGATTCAACCCGCAGCGCGGTCCGACGCAGCGTCAACTCGCTACCGCCGCGCTATGCGCGCGTGCTCGAATTGCGCTATGGCGATGACCTTACAATCCCGGAGATCGCGCGGTCTCTGCATCTTTCCGAGAGCGCCGCGCAGTCGTTGTTAGCACGGGCGCGGCGTGCGTTCCGTGACGGCTGGGTCGACGCAGACGACGCTGCCCTGGACGCAGGTACCGCTGCGGCGGAGGACGCATCATGACCGAAGGTGAGCTGCCCGCGAGCATCGACGACGTCGCCGAGCGCGCGTTGCGGGACGGGCTGCGCGCGGAGCCGTTGTCCGCAGCCGCGATGCAGCGTGTGCGTGCCGCTACCGAAGCGGCGTGGCGCGCCGCGACCCGCCAGACGCATCGCTCACGCACTGCGACGAGCTGGGCTGCGGCGGCAGCGCTCGCGATGGTCGCGGTAGCCGCGGGCTGGCTGGTAGTCGTTAGTGACAGACAAACAGTCGCAGGGGAACGATTCGGACAGATCGAACGAGCCGCCGTACCAGTCAGTGAGGTGTTGTCGTTCGGCCGCTCGCGCTCACTCGTGACGGGCTCGGTTTTGCGTGCGGGACAACGATTGCAGTTGGCTGGCAATGCACTCATCGAGTTGCAGGTCGGCGGCAATCTGCGCGTCGCTTCCGGTACGGCGGTCGAGATCTTCGACAGCAACGCGTTGCGTCTGGAGCGCGGTGTCTTGTATGTCGACATGCCTCCGAATTCCACCAGCACCGGGGATTTCGTCGTGACCACACCCGCGGGTCAGTTTACGCACCTTGGGACACAATTCGAAGTTGCCGTGCAAGGAGAGCAGACCGAGTTGCGCGTACGCGAGGGCCGGGTCGCGTGGCGCAGAGCTGGCAACGACAACGCGAATGAGGTCACCGCTGCGGCCGGTACGGCATTGTTGGTACAAGGTGATGGCAGCGTCACCCGTGAGTCGATCGCCACGACTGGTCGTGAGTGGGCCTGGGCCGAGGCCTTGGCACCGGATTTCGATATAGAGAATCGTCCGCTGGCGGAGTTTCTCGAGTGGGTAGCGCGTGAGTCGGGGCGGCGGCTCGTCGTCGTGGATGCTGAGACTGAAAAGCGCGTTGCGACCACGATTCTGCATGGCTCGATACACGGGTTGAACTCCCTCGAGGCGCTCGCGACTGTGATGCAGACTACCGCGCTGCATTTTGATCTACCTGATGGCGTGATCCGGGTAAGCTCTACGGGTGCATTGCCGCCCGTTTCGGACTAATCTCGGCGTTCTCTTTCTGGGCCTGGCCGTCACGCTGTCAGCGGTCGCCCAGCGCGCGCCGTCCGAGCGCGCCTCGCGCACGGTCGACGATGTCTTGCAGGCGCTGCGTGCTACCGGTGCGGACGTACTCTACAGCTCCGATCTGGTGCGCGCTGACTTGGCGGCACCGCCGCCGCATGGGGATGCGACGCCGCTGCAGCAGGCGCGTGAGGCGCTTGCGGCACATGGACTGGCACTGCGCGAGATCAGTCCGGACCGCTACGTCGTGACGCGCGGCAACGGTCCGGTTCCTACCGCCGCCGAGCCGCCTGCGAGTGGCGACCCCAGGCTGGTCGAGGATGCACCGCTGACGTCCGTGTCCGTTTACGCCAGTCGCTACGCGATCGAGGGCCGCACGGTCGGCGAACCTCGCTTGCTGGCGCCGACCGATCTGGAAATGGTACCGGGTAGTCAGGACGATGCTCTACGGGCCTTGCGCGCCGTACCTGGCCTCGCCACCAGCGTCTCGGCCCGACCCTATATTCGCGGATCATTGAGTGAGGATGCGTTGATCCGCTTCGACGGTGTGACGCTGCTCGATCCATTTCATCTCAAGAACTTTCAGAGTCTGATCAGCGCGATCGACCCGGCCGCCGTCGATCGCCTGGAAGTCTATAGCAGCGGTTTCCCGGTCCGCTACGGTACGCGGTCGGGCGGCGTTATCGACATCACGCCCCGGTCGCGCAGCCTCGGCTATGAGAATTCGGTGTCACTCAGTCTGCTGACCGCGGGTGTCGCATCGGTTGGTCGTAGTGAGCGCTGGCCACTCGAGTGGTTGGCGACCGCTCGTCGCAGCACGGTTGATCTCGTGCTCGAGCCACTGGGTGCAGATGTCGGTCGGCCCGAGTTCGTCGACACACTCGGACGGCTGCGCTGGTCGCCGAATGATCGTAGCGCCTGGACGATCGGCTGGCTGTTGCTGGACGACCGGATCCAGCTGAAGGCGGAACAGGAGCAGGCGAGCGCCAGTTATCGGGATGAATACCTTTGGTTGGGTTACGAACATCGGTGGAACGAACGCTGGCGCAGCCGGACCGTGCTCGCGTCAACGACCGCTGATCGATCGCGTAGCGGTATGCTGGAGCGTCCCTGGGTTGCGACCGGCACGCTCGCCGAGCGTCGCGCGATCGAACGCCGCCAACTCGACTCCGACTGGCACTGGCAGGTGAGCGAGCGGACTGCCGTGGACTACGGTGCGACGATCGCGACTGCGCGGGCAAACTATGACTACCAGCGTCGCAATCAGTTCGCAGCAGCCGCCACCCGCAGCTTCGAGCGTCGAGCGATCGAGAATTTCGCGGCCGGCGCGCGCGCCGAATCGACGAGCTACGCGGCGTACGCCTCCATCGGCCACCGTTGGTCGCGTATCGAAGCGGAGGCGGGTTTGCGGTTCGACGCCGACGACTATGCCCCAGGTGAATCATTCAGCCATGTCAGCCCGCGCCTGAATCTGCGTTTTGACTTGAGCCACGCCTGGCACGCATATGCTTCGTTGGGCGAATTCACCCAAGCACAGCGCGTCGACGAATGGCGGGCCGAAGAGGCGCAGCGCAGTGCCGATCTGCCGCAAGTGGCGGTACATTCAGTTCTAGGGCTCGCGTACGGCGTGCCCGACGCCGCAAACGGGTCGCTCGAGTTCTATACCAAGCGATGGACCAG
This sequence comes from Pseudomonadales bacterium, assembly GCA_020442965.1. Classification (GTDB taxonomy): domain Bacteria; phylum Pseudomonadota; class Gammaproteobacteria; order Steroidobacterales; family Steroidobacteraceae; genus CADEED01. The sequence continues at coordinate 5,634 of JAGRJB010000446.1, read as the reverse complement.
GGCGAGTAGTTACTACGACAATCTCCTCAATCCGCTCGGGCTGTCGCCCGATCTCGCGCCCGACCGCGTGCGCATTTCCCCGGGTGCCTCGGAGGCGAGCGGCGTGGAACTCAACTTGCACGTTCCGCTCACCGATTCGGTGACGGTGTGGACGAGTATTGCGGCAGCGACTGTCAAGGATGAATTCGTGGATCAGGAAATTGTCCGTAGCTGGGATCAGCCATTGGCGATCGTCGCCGGGCTGGCGTGGAGCGGCTCGCGGGTCAACGTGTCGTTGCTGGGCGGTTGGCATCGCGGCTGGCCGCGTACGCCGATCGTCGAGAGCAACACGGTACCTGCCAGCGCTCCGGCCTATGTTGTCGGCGCGCGCAATTCCGAACGCTGGAGGGATTTTCAAACACTGGACCTGCGCGCCAGCTGGCGACGGTCGTTAGCGAGTGGCGAACTGCAGACCTTCATCGAGCTCACCAACCTCGCCAACCGTGAGAATGAGTGCTGCATCGACCTCGATCCGCCCGACGAAGTGGGGCAATTGCCACTGATCGAAACGAGCCATTCGCTACCGTTGGTGATCAACCTGGGTGCAACATTCCGCTGGCGCAGCGATTGATGCGGGCGCGACGGGACGTCCAACCGAAAATGAACGAACACGAATCGATTTCGAGAGCGCTTGCATACAGCGCGGTCGTCATAGCGGCGGCGCTCGTTTGGTGTAGCCAGTCGGTCGTGGCAAAAGTGCTGCCCAAGATCGACGCGCGCGCCGAGCGCGTCACCTACCCGCGCCCCGCCGGCATGCCGAGTGACGCCGAGCTGGAGGCGGCAGGGGCGGTTGTCGGCGACGTGCGATTCACGCTGTTCAATGTATTCGATCCGGGTGGCAGCGACGAAAACACGTCGCTGTTTCGACTCGCCAATCGCTTGCACATCATGACCCGCGAGTCGACGATCGCAGACCTGCTGCTTTTCAAGACTGGCGCGCGTTACGACGGCCGGCTGCTCGAAGAATCGGCTCGCATTCTGCGCGACACGCGTTACCTGCGCGACGCGCATATCCGACCAATCTCGTATCACGACGGCATCGTTGATATCGAGGTGATCACGCAGGACGTTTGGACGTTCAATCCGGGTCTTTCCTTCGGACGCAAAGGTGGCAAGAACACGTCGGGTTTCGAACTGGAAGAGCTGAATTTTCTCGGGCTGGGAACGCAGCTGGGCCTGGGCTTCAAGTCCGAGGTGGATCGTGACAGCAAGTACATCTTCTATCGCGATCGGCAGTTAGGTAGCTCGTGGTGGGATCTGGCGGTTCAGTACTCTGACAACAGCGATGGACGGGTCAGCTCGCTCGCGCTGGAACGACCATTCTTTGCGCTCGACACGCGCTGGACTGCCGGCATCGCCGCGAGCGAAGACCTGCGCGTCGACTCACGCTACGATCTCGGCGATGTCATCGACGAGTTCGAGGCCAACCACAAGACCGCCAGTGTCTTCTGGGGGCACTCGACCGGACTGCGCGCCGGTTGGGTGCGTCGTTACAAATTGGGGCTCGCCTACGCTCGCAGCGAGTTCAATGCTGCCCCCGCCGCGGATCCGCCACGATTGTTGCCGGGCAATCGCAAGCTCGTGTACCCCTGGGTCAGTGTCGAGTGGTTGGAAGACGATTTCGAGACGACTCGCAATCGCGATCAAATCGAGAAAACGGAAGACTATGCGCTCGGGTGGCGCGCGCGGGCGTCGTTGGGGTATGCCAGTTCGTCGTTGGGTTCGGATCGGAATGCCGCCATTCTTGCGGGCGGAATTTCAAGAGGCGTCGACCTGACATCGCGGCAAACGTTGCTGCTCGATGGCTCCACGAGCGGGCGACTCGAGGGCGGCTCGGTCGCCAATGGCCTGCTAGCGACTGAAGTGCGCTATTACTTCAAACAGACGCCGCGCCGGCTGCTGTTCCTGGGCTTGTCGGCCCTGGCGGGCAGTAACCTGGATCTCGACCAACAGGTCTTGTTAGGTGGTGACACGGGCCTGCGAGGTTACCCGTTGCGGTACCAGGCCGGGGAGGGACGTTGGCTGTTCACCGCCGAGCAGCGGCTGTTCACTAACTGGTATCCGTTCCAGCTGTTCAATGTCGGTGGTGCCGTGTTTTACGACATGGGGCAGACGTGGGGACGCGACCCGCTTGGCACGCCTTCGCAGGGTTTACTCAAAGACGTTGGCTTCGGGCTGCGATTTGGCAACGGGCGCTCGGCACTCGGCAATGTGCTGCACTTCGACGTCGCTTTTCCGCTCGATGGCGATCGCTCGATTCAAGGCGTCCAGTTCATCGTGGAAACGAAGCGTCGCTTTTGACGTCCGCGGCGAGCGCTCGATCAGGCGCGTCGGTGGGCAGCGCGAGCACCACATAGCGACGACCGTGCGGCGTTTCGTAACGACGCTCGATGCGCGCGATACGATCGCGGACCAGGTCGCCCGCCAGACCATCGCTCGGTGCCTATTGCCGCATCCCCAAAGTCCCCAGCAGCGCACTGACTTCCCCAGGCGCGCGGCCGGGCAGCTTTACTACCAGGCGGGCACGTGCACCGTGCTGTTCGAGCCAGTTGGTCGCAAGGGCCGTGGATTCCTGTTCTCGACCGCGTAGCAGCGTGCAGCGCGTGTCGAGCTGGTAGTCCAACATCGCGATGGTCGTCTCGTCCGGCTGCAGCAGAGCGCACGGCGAACCGGTCACGTCCTGATGAATCGCGGACGCGATCCTTGGCAGATCGTACCAAGGGGTCAGTGCGTGCATCAGCTCGGCGGCGCCGATCACAATCGTTGCGAAATAGGCGACGAACGCGCGGTCCAGGCCATGAATCGACTGATGAGCATTCGTGCCACCGCGCCCCACGCTAACAATGACGCCGAGGAGCAGGACGAGCGTGACCGCGGCGAGCGCCCGCGAGGTCGCGGGCTGCTTGTGCATCGCAGCCGCCGCGGCAAAAGCAATGAGTCCCAGCACGATGACTGAAGCAATCGCGACGACCAGTACAACGGTACCACGGACCGCCCAGCGATCAGCGGCCGGCAGCGCGTCACGCTCGGTCGCCCACAGCGCTATCAGCAGCGCAGCGCCAACGACTGCCGGGCCCGCGTAAATATCACGCGCGGTCGTCGACAGCGAGAGCAACAGCAGCCAGGGTACGCAGGCGACAACGGCGAAGCGCCACGCGGCTCGAGATTCGGAAGGCTCCCGCACCGCGCGCCAGGCGCGGCGCGCCGCGACTAACAGCAGTAGCGACCAGGGCAGGAGATAAATTGGCAGCTCGAGCCAGTACTTGCCAAGGTAGTTGGGATGGCCATCGGCGTATTGCAAGGCTAGCGGCGCGTCGACGTGCACGAAGCGACCCACCAGGTTGTTCCAGAACAGCACTCGCAATGCTTCCGTGCCGTGCGGATCGGCTGCCACGGCCAGCAGCCACGGTCCGATCAGCAGCGCCTGCAGCGCAAATCCGGCATACAACTCCCAGCGCAACAGTTCGCTGCCACGGCGTTCCCATAGTGCGAGCGCGATCAGCGCGATCGCCGGCACGAGCCAACCCGGAGCGCTCTTGGCCATGAAACCGATTGCCGCGCCCGCGTGCATGAGCAGGTACCCTGTCAGCTTGCGTCTTCCCGGTGGGCTGGTGAAGCCGGTATAGACGCCGAGCAACGCAATGCTGATACCCGCCAATAGCGCAGCATCTGGCGCTAACCAGATGAGACTGCGATAGACCAGGAACGAGCTGCCGAACGCGAGCGCCGCGACAATCGCGCCGCGGTTACCGGCCGCCGCGAAGCCGAGGCAGCCGACCGCAAGCGCCGCCAGAGAGGCATATAGCAGATTGGGTAGTCTCGCAATGGCCGGCGCTGCGCCGAATGCCGCAATCGCGGCGCCTGACATCCAGTAAGTGAGTGGCGGCTTCTCGAGAAACGGCTGCTCGGCGAGCATGGGCAGCGCGCGGTTCTGCTGCTGACTCATGCGCCAGGCGATGTCTGCCTCGCGCGGCTCGTCGGGGGTCCAATAGGAGTTGCGACCAAAGAGGCCGACGCACCAGAGCGGCACGAGCAACAGCAGCACGACGACTGGCCACGATCTGGCTCGATTCGCGACACTCCGCATACCGCATCGTCTCCATCTGCTGCAGCCGCTCGAGTGCCGCTGTGCAGAGTGAGACGTCAGTTGTCTGGCAAGTCAGTCGTCCGCTGTCGTACCAGGCGTCTGCCTGAGTCGGAGCATGGTTGCCGAAGGCGGTTCAGGCCGTGTGGTTAGCGGTTCGATTCTGCCGCTGTTCCACCGCGATGCGCCGTGCCGGGCTGAGGATCGCGAGCACGATCGTAAGCACGAACGCACCGATCGCGATGCCGATTTGCAGAGCGTATTTCTCTGGCTGCACCCAGATTTCATCCAGGTGGCCCCACTTTTCGAGAATTTCCATCACGTTCCAACCGATGATCGCCGTAGGAATGGCATAACGCAATGCGGGTGCCATGCGTTGAAACCACCACAGGCGCTGTACGAGATACGCCGCCCAGATGAAAGAGAGACCGCACACGACGAAGGTGGCCCAGTGATCCGTGCCGAAGAACGCCGGGTTGTACACGATCAGCAGGACGATGTAAAAGAACCAGGTGACGTAGATTGTTTCCATCGCCACGATGGCACACAGATTGCGCGCCTGGCCCGAGCTCTTTTCGCCGGGCTTCAGTCCAAGATTGCGATGCAGCCACATGAAAGCATTGCAGCGCGTCTCGCGATTGAAGAAAAAGAAGGCCAGCGTGGCAAACAGTACGCCGATCGATGACAGCATGACGCGATATTCAGCTTTCGTGTCCTTTGCGCCCCAGCGAACCGCTTCGACATTGAGATCCTGGGCGACGTAGACGAAGCTGAACTCGATCCACGAGAGCCAGATGATGCTGCCGCCAACGAACCCTAGCAATGTCGCGGTATTCTCCGATTTGTCGCGCCCGTACCAGACCAGCATGACGCCGATAACGCCCATGATGAACGCCGCGAGGAAATAGCTGTTTGGAAACCACGCATGTTCCATCTGGTACATGACGAAGTGGCCCAGTCCCTGCCAGACAAACACCACGAGCACGGCAATGATCGCCGGCACTGGTGCCTGATAATATTTCTGGAATCCTGTCGCAGCCATTGTCACACCCCCATGATTGCTGTGGAATATACATCCAAATCGTTGCCCGTGATCGCGCGGTTCGATTGTAGACGCGGTGCCGTCCACAGCGCGAGCGTTGCTCGGGCCGACGCTTGACGATAATCGGCCGCACGGTCGCGGAGAACTCAATTGCCATCGATTGCGCGCGCTACTCTTGGACTTCTGGTTACGCTCGTGTTCAACGTCGCCTCGGCTGTGCAACCGCCGACCGGCGAAGCACTCGGCACCTGGCCTGACGTCACTTACGATCCCGCGGTACCCGCGCCCGAGCAGGTCCTGGGTTACAAGCTGGGGGAACGGTTCACTCCCCACGCCGAGCTGCGACGCTACTTGCAAGTCTTGGCGGCCGCGCAACCGATGCGCACTCGATTGGTCGACTTCGGTACTACCTGGGAAGGTCGGGAGTTGTCCTATATTGTGATCAGCTCGCCGGCGAACATCGCGCGCC
>JAGRJB010000445.1 GCA_020442965.1 Pseudomonadales bacterium | reverse complement strand
CAGACATCGCCGCGGCCATGAAGCGCTATCGGATCAGCGCCCCGTGGACTGCCGAGAGCCTCGCCATGCATACGCAAGCCGTACTGCAGGGTGCTTTCGTTCTCGCGAAAGCCCAGGGAAACGCCGCGATCGCAGCGCAAAGCGTTGATCACCTGCGCCGCTATGTTGAGTTGTTATTTCACTCACCGAAACGCCAATAGGAGTTGTCATGAGCAAAGACACGACGTATCTCGCCGTATTCCTCGGCAGCAAGACCAGCGCGAACAGCAAGGCTTGGCAGGCATTGTCTGAAGACGCGCGTCGCACGAAGGAACGCGCCGGCATGGCAGGCTGGCAGGCGTGGGCAGAAAAGCATCAGGCCGTCATCGTCAGCATCGGCGGCCCGCTGGGAAAGACCAAGAGAGTCGACGCGCGCGGCATCGCAGACACCAGTAACGAGATGAGCGCATTTTCGATCGTGCGGGCAGAATCACACGAGGCGGCTGCGAAGCTGTTCGAGCAGCATCCTCATTTCATGATATTCCCGGGCGATGCGGTCGAGATCATGCCCATCCTGCCGATACCCGGCGCCTGAAGGAGTCGCGATCATGCCTAACACCGTGCGGCTGCATCGTGTTCTGACTACCTCACCCGAAAAAGTCTATCGCGCCTTTCTGGAAGCGGATGCGATGGCCAAGTGGCTGCCCCCGAACGGCTTCACCTGCACCGTACACCGCCTCGAGCCGAAACCGGGTGGAACGCACAGCATGTCGTTTCGAAACTTCACCACGGGCCACAGCCACGCGTTCGGCGGCGAGTATCTGGAACTCGTCAAGAACGAACGCCTGGTTTATACGGACAAATTCGATGACCCGAATCTGCCTGGCGAAATGCGCGTCACGGTGACGCTCAGGAAGGTGGCCGTGGGCACCGAAGTCAACGTCGTACAGGAAGGCATCCCCGACGCCATTCCACCCGAGGCGTGTTACCTGGGCTGGCAGGAATCGCTACGCAATCTCGCCAAACTGGTCGAACCCAACATCAGCAATTAGGAGACAGATAATGAGCTACATCCAGGGATTCCTGCTGGCAGTTCCGAAGACAAACAAAACGGCATATCGTGCCCTGGCGAAGAAGGCGGCGGTCATCTTCAAGGAATATGGCGCGCAACGTATCGTCGAAAATTGGGGCGACAACATGCCGGATGGCAAGATCACGGACTTCAAGCGCGCGGTAAAGGCCGAAGCCAATGAGGCGGTCGTGTTTTCGTGGATCGAGTGGCCCGACAAGAAGACGCTCGACGCTGCGGCGACCAGGATGGAAACCGACGAGCGCTGGCAGGCCATGGGAGACATGCCTTTCGACGGCAAACGCATGATATGGGGTGGCTTTGAGCCTATCTTTGACAGCGCGGGCGATTGACCGCAACGCGATATTCACGTCAACTTGTACTTCGACCAACAGAACTGAACGGGCGGCAATCATGGAACGTCGAAATTTTCTGCTGACTGGAACGATGGCACTGGGCCTCAGCGCAGGCGCCGAAGCCTTCGCAGCCGCGACGCCAGCGAAAGGCGCCGGAACGGTTGGACTGAAGGGTCCATACGTCGATCTAACAACCGGACCCGGCAATAAGCTTGCCCTCGCCCGCCTGGCCGGCGATCTCGATTAGAGCAAGACGAAATACGGCGGCGCAAAGGGTGTCGTGACAGCGGTGCGCGAAGGCGGACCCTTGCGCGATCTGTTCGGCTTTGAGGTTGTGTCGGCCGGACGATTGTGGAAGCAGCCCGATGACAGCTACCGGGTCTTGCATCGCGAGACCGTGCTGTACACCGATCTCAAGACAGGCGACGTACTGACCGAGTACGACAATCCGTACACTAACGAGAAAGTACGGGTCGTTGACGTTGTGAACGATCCGTGGAACGAGTACATCGAGGACTTCGTACCACGTCCACCGAGCTACGGCGGCCTCAACAAAATAGATACCAGCAAGCCTCGCACCCCATTGGTCTTGCCGTGGCGCGAGGTCGGTGGCGGCCTGCTCTCGATGGAGCGGCACATCCATCTCTATTATCCTGCGGCCCTCAAGCCGGACAAGTGGCCCCGTGAGAGCAGCGGCCCGATGAATCGTGTCAGCGAGTACTTTACGTACTGCCTGCCCCTGGCGGACATGCAAAACGCCAAGCTAACCACTCTGGATCACAGCGGCACCTGGGTGCGCGTGACCCCGTGGCTGCCGTGGATGCTGATGGGTCAGGCGCCGGGACACATCCTCTATCACTCGACCATGCATTCGTACGACAGCGTCGACGGCTTCAAGCCGAAGATCCTCGCGCATATGCGCAAGCACCATCCGGAGATGCTCGAGGCGCCGCCGAAGGAATCGTGGGCCAAACCAAACCTGTCGAGCCTCGAGGTATACGCGCGCGATGAGAAGCCGGCGCCGGCCAAACAATAGAACGATAAGTCGTGACGCAGCGGGGTTCGGCGAGCGATTGTTGGGTCGCGCGCCAATTCCGCCGGCACCAACCTAACCGGTAACGACCTCTGCCTGCAGATGCCGCTCCGCCTTGAGCGATGCGGAGATCAGGCAGACCTGCTCCGCCTTTTCGAGCAACTTCTTGCCGCGCTCGGTATCAGCGCCGCCCGGCACGGTGAGCTTCGCCTTGATGACGAAACGGGTGAACAGACTGACCCTCTCGATACGATCGAGCGTACCCTCGACATCGCATTCGAGTTGTCGCCATTCGAACTTCGAGGCGGCAGCGACGGCGCGAAACGAGAGAACGAAGCAATCGGCCAGCGCCGCTGTCAGCAGCGTCTCCGGTGACCATTGATCCCCGGGACCGCCGAACTCTGCGGGCGGCGCACTGGCCAGACTCGTTAGGCCGGGGGAGCTGAGTGTGACATTGCCGGTCGGCGCGCCGGCAATCGAGACGCGGTACTGATGCGGAAAGGGATGCATGTCGACGATCCTTGCGATGGGTTCACTCGCGCCAATCTAACGGATGCACCGCGCGGAAGTCTATTGCGGCTATTACTGCATCGCGAAGTGCCGGCAGGTCACCGGCGACAGAGTGGACATCGCGGCCCGCCAGCTTCGCAGCGGAAGCTTTCGTCGGGAGCGTTGCCGGTGTAGAACACGCCTGAGTTGTTACCGATCGGCGCGACCGCGTAGCACGTCAGGACATCCCGAACGAAAGATCTTTCGTGCCCGCTATTTGGCAGGAACCAGCTTGCAGCGCGCGCTCAGCGTCTGGCTCGAAAAGCCAACCCGGTCCGTGGCGGCACTCCCGATGGAATTACCGATCAACTTGAGAGACTTCGGGTCGTCCTCGGGTCGTCCCGCATATACCCGCATGCGCAGCAGATCGGTGTAGTTACGACCGGAGTTTGACGGCCACATGCCACGTATCAGCTCGATAAAGGCAGGCGTGGTTTGTTCGCCATCCTTGAGCTCGAAGCGATACAGATCGCCGCGATCATGCATCCGAAAGCCGTTGACGGACTGCGGCTTGGCGCCCGCGCCGGACCGATAGGTGTAAAAGCACTCGAACGGACGTGCTTTGCCGAAGCGCCAGGGTGTCTGATCGACACGCCCTGTCAGGAGATTGCCCTTGGCGTCGCGGCCCGCGAAATTGATCCAGAGCTCGTCCGCGTTCAGCAGCCATTCCCGATCGAATGTCTGCGCGGGCTTGCCGCCGGCGGCGGCCTCGCGACAAGCACCCGTTTCGCTGCGTCCGCGAAGCTGACCGTTGAGCGGCTGCCAGAGCATCGCACAACCGCGTGCGCCCGTGGCCGGCATCACCGCGGCCTTCGGCAGCCCTTTGAGCTTGCTCGCGTCCGTGGCGAACGCCGCAAAATCCGCGGGCCGCTTGAATTGCCACGGCGTCATGCGAACTGCGCGCGTTGCATCGTCCGTCGCGAGCGTCCAGACGAGGAACTCGCTGTCCTTGAAGGTACCGTACTTATCACCCTCGTAGCCGACGCCGACGAGCACATGCGGGCCAATCTCAGGTGCATCGATCAACGTGAACGCCCGGTACATCCGTGCATGCTGCTCATTCACAGGGGTCTTGTATTCCGCTTCGAAGAAGCGCTGCGGTTCGCTGTCATACTCGCCCGGGAGCATGTCCATCAACTGTTGCAGCGCCGTTTTAACCTCGATCGAAGCGGCACCGACGATTGCGGGAGAGCTCATCGCGCAGATGGCTAACAACATTGCTGGCAGGCTGGATGGTCGTTGCATCATATTATTTCGGCGGTGGCATGTTAGGGTCGAACAATTTGCAGCGACCACCGTAGGTGCCGTCGCCGAACGAGGCGCGATCGCTCGCCGCACTCGCCCAGCCGACGCCCAGCAGTTTGCGCTCACCCGGTTTGGCGGGGTCCAGTTCGTACATGGTGATACGCAGCAGGTCGGTGTAGTTGCGACCCGAGTTTGACGGCCACATGCCGCGCAGCAGTTCGTATTCAAACTTGTGTTGATTCGGCGGCGCGGTTTCCCAGATCAGAGTATCGCCGCGATCTCTCATGTGCTGGCCGTTGCTGATCTGCGCCTCAGCACTCGGTGGTTGGTAGCTAAACAGGCACTCGAAGTCGCGCGATTTGCCGAGCCGGAAATGCGAGTCACCGGCCGGCTTCCCGACCTCGGTGCGCCTGGGATCAGCGGGCAGATGGTTGACCCAGAGCTGTTCGGCGCTGAGGACGTATTCGCGTGGCGGCGAGCCCGCACAGGACGCGGCATCTACAGCGCCGCGCAGCGCATCGCCATACTTGCGCCAGAGCACCGCGCACAGACCCGCGGCAGGCCCCAGGTCGGCCGGTGTCAGAGCCGGTGCCGAATCGATCGGCTTGAGCGACCGAAACGGCGTCATGCGCACCGCTTTGGTCACAGGATCGACTTGCAGCGTCCAGAGCGCGGACTCGCTGTCCACGATCGGACCGTCCTTGCCGCCATGACGCAGCGTCGAAGCCAGCACGTGTTCGCCAATGGCGGGGGCCTCAACCCGCGTGATGGTCAGGTGCACGCGATCGTGCGGCGGTCCGGATGTTGCCTTCGTCTCGGACTCGAAATAGACCTGGCCCGCATTGTCGTAGTCGCCCGGCAGCTCCCGCATAATGTCGGCGAGCGCGGTCTTGAGTTCGATGGGCGAATTCGTAGCCCCGGCCAAGGGCGCGGCCAGCGTGAGAGCCAGCAGGAGAACGGTAGTGATTTGTCGATGCATAGATGCCAAGTAAAGCGCCTATGCGGGCGCGACTCAACCGATAATTCGCGGCAGCGCCAGATAGAGGATGATTTGATGTTTGCGATCGGCTCTCATCAGGGCCATTTTAACAGCCTGCCAGATTGCTCACTGTGAGGAGATTTTCAGCCGTGTCCCGTCCAGCTACGTTTGCACTCGGATTACTGTTAGCCATGCTCCCCGCGTGCGGCAGCGCCGCTGCGCCCGGTGCGCAAGCAGCCGGACTCGACCCTGCGTCGATCGCCCATGTCCTCTACTCGTGGCAGGAGGTCTACCAAAGCACAGGACTGAAACTGGTGGAAAAGAACTTCCTGCTCTTGACGGACGGGACTGCGCGCCGCGGCGTCCCCACGATCGCACCCGAGCAGTTCGACCTCGCGGCAGATCGCGCCGCCCACCCCGCCGACTGGGGCCGATGGCGCCGTGCAGGTGACAAGCTGGAGGTGTCCTTCGACGGCCGACCCTTCAGCGCACCGGTACACCCGCTGCTGCGAGAACCCGGTCGCAGCGGCGAGAAGCTCAACCGACGTTACGAAGCGTCGGCGAACCAGTCCTGGGGCATTGGCAGCGCATCGTGGCAAAACTGGTCAGTGGAGTTCTCGGCGGATGGTACGTTCCGACAATCTTCGAGCGGTGGGGTTGGCGCGAGCGTCGGAGGTGTTACCGGTGTCGGCGTGCGTGACGACAAAGGATCCGCAACGAGCGTCGGCGGCGCGAACGTGGGCGGCGGTGCGTCGAGTTCGACCGGTGTGACAGACGCGGACCTCACGGGTCACTACACGATCGACGGTTGGTCGATCACGCTGCACTATAACAACGGCAAGATACAGCACGCCTTCTTCTACACCGATGCGACTCGCGACAATGTGTGGTTCCGCGGGCGCGAGCTCAATCACTCCGAGGACTGAGGCGCTTGCCAGACCTCGACCGAATCACCCAGCCACGTCACGTAGGTCGTATCCGCACGGACTTGTGCAAGTTGCATGGCCGCGGTCGCAAAGCGCCGGCACGTGGCCGTACTGAAGAACTGATGGCGTCCTGGCCGAATCTGTGTTGTTAGCAATGCCTGTCCGGCCAGTACTTGGCGTGTGTGCCGTGCCACTGCGGGCGCTGGATCGATCACGGTAACGTCCGGTCCGACGATGCGGCGTATGGTCTCGGTGACAAACGGATAGTGCGTGCAGCCGAGCACGATGGTATCGGCACGAGCTGCCATGATGGGCTCCAGAAAACCTCGCAGCATCGCTTCCGTAGCTGCACCGGTCAGATCGCCGCCCTCGATGTGATCCGCCAGTCCCTCACACACCTGATTGATGAGCCGTACGCCACGGGCATGGCGCCCAGCGGTCGCCGCGAATAGCGCGCCCTGAAAGGTGGCCGGCGTTGCCATGATGCCAACAACGCCTGTTTTGGTGATGGCCGCCGCAGGCTTGACCGCCGGCTCCATGCCGATGGTGGGCAGCAGCGGAAACGTTTCCCGCAAATGCTTGAGCGCGGCCGCCGATGCCGTGTTGCAGGCAAGCACCACCGCTTTGCAGCGCCGCTGCAGCAAGAAGTGCGTGATCGCTGTAACAAATCGCCGGATCTGGTCTCGCTCACGCGAGCCGTACGGCAGATGCGCCTGATCGGCGAAGTAGACCGTGTCCTCGTGCGGCAGTTCGCGGGCAATCTCACGCCACACCGAGAGGCCGCCTACGCCGGAATCGATTACGCCTATCGGGCCGTCATTCATTTGGCCGTTATTATAGGAGACTCATGCGTTCCCGGTCGGGCACCAGGGACGTCGACGCAGACGCGCGCGTCGCCGTCGCGTCAGAAAAACGCGGCACGTATCGGTACATCAGCACCGCGGCCGCAAACGCGAACACCGCAATGGTGGCTCCGACCGCGATGCCGAGCGTTGACGATATCTCCTGGGAAGCATGCTGATCAGCGTCGACGCCCGCGCCGGCGACCAGCACGCCGGCCAATAACGTAGCCAGCCCCAGTGCTGGCTTGGCAACGATCGCCGCCGTGCCAAAGAAGCTCGCAGCGCGGCGCTGCCCGGTCTGGCATTCGTCGTCATCGATGATGTCAGCGATGATCGACCCGACAAACACTGCCGGCGCCGCGGCGAGCAACCCTGCCAACATTGCGCCAGCGAGCACGACCGCAATGAACGCATCAGACTGCAGCGGCGGCAGCAACTGCAGCACGTGAGCAACAGGCAACGCAATTGCCAAAAGCGCATATGACGCGACGCCAATGACGTAACAGGTGCGTCTGGGGATCCAATGGCTGACCTGGGCCCAGAAGACAGTGCCAGCAAGCGCGCCCGCGAGTGTGGCAACCGGCAACAGCAGGACATTCTGTGTCGTTAGTCTCCAGAAGTAGCTGGCGACATAGATTTCCGTAGCCCGCTGGACTCCTGCCGCGACCGCGAACGCCGCCACACAGTACATCAACATGCGGAACGGGCGCGGCCGCAAGGTATGGCGAAAGTCGTGTGCGAGACCGGTGAGCGCAGCCGTCCGAGGGGCGCTTGCTTCGGTCACGGTCGGAGCTGCCGCTGCCATGTGCCACGTACCGAGCGTCGCGATCAACATGACGACCAGAGCGCTCGCAGCGCAGATGATCGAGAAATTCAGGTAGTA
>JAGRJB010000444.1 GCA_020442965.1 Pseudomonadales bacterium | reverse complement strand
TGGTCGGCGACGACGATCAGTCGATTTATCGCTGGCGCGGGGCGCGGGTCGAGAACCTGCAGCAGTTCAGCAGGGATTTTTCACGCGCCGAGCTGTTTCGACTGGAGCAGAACTATCGATCGACTGGCAACATCCTCGCAGCTGCCAACGCGCTCATTGCTAATAACTCGGGCCGCCTGGGCAAGAATCTCTGGACCAGCGGCGTCGCAGGCGAACCAATTCGCTTGTACGCTGCGTTCAACGAGCGCGACGAGGCGGAATTCGTGTTGCAGCGGATCCGCGACTGGGTTGGGCAGGGCGGCGCCCGCCGGGACATCGCGATTCTGTATCGGTCAAACGCGCAGTCGCGGGTATTCGAAGAAGTATTTCTGGCGTCGCGGATCCCTTACAAGGTGTACGGGGGTCTGCGCTTCTTTGAGCGCGCCGAAATCAAGGATGCGCTCGCCTACCTGCGGCTGATTGCCAATCACGATGACGACAGCTCGTTCGAGCGTATTGTCAATCTGCCGACGCGCGGCATCGGCGCGAAGAGTCTCGAGGACATCCGCGCGGCCGCACGCGCTAGCGGCACCTCCCTTTGGCGAGCGGCAGCGGCCAGTCTGACGGACGGGTCGTTAGGGGCGCGCGCGCAGAGTGCCTTGTCCGGCTTCATGCAGCTCATCCTGCGCTTGCACCAGCAGATAGCCGACCTGCCACTGTTCGAGCAAGTGGATCATGTCCTGAATGCCAGTGGCCTGCTCGACCACCATCGCAAGGACAAGGCCGATCGCGGCGAAGCGCGCGTTGAAAACCTGTTAGAGCTGGTCTCCGCCGCGCGCGGCTTCGAGCCCGAGGGCGCCGCCGCCGAGGACGTGCAATTACCGCCGCTCGAGGCGTTTCTGGCCCACGCAGCGCTCGAATCCGGCGACGGCCAGGCGGAGGCCTGGGAAGATTGCATCCAGATGATGACGCTGCACACGGCCAAGGGTCTCGAGTTTCCGGTCGTGTTTCTCTGCGGTCTGGAGGATGGGTTATTTCCGCATCAACGATCGCTCAACGATCTCGACGGCGTCGAAGAAGAGCGCCGCCTCTGCTACGTCGGCGCTACCCGTGCCATGCGCCAGCTCTTTCTCACTTATGCCGAGCAGCGGCGGCTGCATGGACAAGATAACTACTGCCAGGCGTCGCGGTTCATTCAGGAGATTCCGGAGGAGTTGTTAGAGGAGATACGCCCGCGCGTGCAGGTATCACGACCAGTCGCGGCGGGGCGCTTCAGGCCGCCAGTAGAAGACAGCGCTGCCAACGGCGGCGTACGCCTCGGCGCGCGCGTGCGGCACGCCAAGTTCGGTGATGGCGTGGTGCTCGATATCGAAGGTCAAGGCCCCAGCGCGCGCGTACAGGTCAACTTCGAAGCACAAGGCAGCAAGTGGTTGATGCTGCAGTACGCCAATCTGGAGAGCGCCCGTTGATGCGCTTCGTCACGCGCCTCGAGACCGCTTGGAGCACTAACGACTCACTCGTTTGCATCGGGCTGGATCCGGAACCGGCACGCTTTCCCGCACCGCTGCGTGACCGCCCACTGGCTATCTTCGAGTTCAACAAGGCGATCATCGACGCGACTTACGATCTGGTCGCCGCCTATAAACCGCAGTTCGCGCACTACGCCGCGGAAGGTGCTGAAGATCAGCTTGAACGCACGATCGCCTACATTCGCGAGCGGGCTCCACGAGTGCTCGTGATTCTCGACAGCAAGCGTGGCGACATCGGCAGCACGGCGGAACGCTATGCGCGCGAGGCCTTCGATCGCTACGGCGCCGACGCCGTCACCATAAACCCCTATTTGGGGTTCGACTCGGTGCAGCCGTTCCTCGAACGCACTGACCGCGGCGTCATCGTACTGTGTCGCACGTCGAACCCCGGGGCGCGAGACTTTCAGGATCTCCAGGTGGATGGGCGCAGGCTTTACCAGGTGGTGGCCGACAAGGTTGCGGCTGACTGGAACCGTCAGGGCAATTGCATGCTCGTCGTCGGGGCCACTTACCCCGATGAACTCGGCGACATACGGGCGCGAGTCGGCGACCTGCCGTTGCTCGTGCCGGGCGTCGGGGCACAGGGCGGCGACGTTGCGCAGGCGGTGAGTCGTGGCCGGACCGCAAACGGGACCGGCCTCTTGATCAGCTCCTCGCGCGCGGTGCTCTACGCTAGCGGCGGGCCCGATTTCGCGGCAGCGGCCCGTACAGCGGCTGCCGATCTACACTCGAGTATCAACCGACAGCGCTAACATCCGGGTAAAGTAGGCACCCATGAAGATCGTCATCCTTGGCGCGGGCCAGGTGGGCCGTACCGCGGCTCACCACCTGTCACGCGAAGAAGCCAACGAGGTGACGGTCGTCGACATCGACGAAGAAGTATTGCGCGATCTGCAAGACCGCCTCGATATCCGCACGGTCTCCGGCAACGCCGCGTACCCCTCGGTACTGGAAGCGGCGGGGGTGGCGAACGCCGATGTGCTCGTGGCGCTCACCTCGAGCGACGAAGTCAACATGATGGCCTGCAAAGTCGCCTATACCCTGTACCGCACGCGCATGAAGATCGCGCGAATCCGCTCGGCCGAGTACACGCTCCATCCCGAGTTGTTCAGCGAAGAGGCGCTGTCGGTCGACGTCTGGATCAGTCCCGAACAACTTGTCACGGAGTACATCGAACGGCTGATCCGCTATCCCGGCGCACTGCAGGTTCTGGATTTCGCCGATGGCCGCGTACGGCTCGTGAGCGTCCGTGCCCGTCCAGGTGGTTTGTTAGTTGGCCAGCGCTTGCGGACGCTGCGCGAGCACATCCCGAATACCGAGGGTCGCGTCGTCGCGATCTATCGTGGTGGCCAAAGTATCGTGCCCGATGGCGACACGCTCATCGAAGACGGCGACGAGGTGTTTTTTCTCGCTGCCCGTCAGGACATCCGCCGCTTCATGGCCGAGATGCGCAAGGAAGAGCCGCCCGTGCGACGCGTCGTGATCGCGGGCGGCGGCAATATCGGCTTCCGCGTCGCCAAACAACTCGAGGAAGCGAATCAGGTCAAATTGATCGAGCGGGATGCCAAACGCGCGCGCCGCGTATCCGAGCGGCTGCGCAATACAATCGTCCTCAATGGCGATGCGGCAGACGAAGAACTGCTGATCGAGGAGAACATCGACAGTTGCGACGTTTTCGCAGCGCTCACCAACTCGGAGGAAGCTAACATTCTCTCGGCGATGCTCGCAAAACGCCTGGGCGCCAAGAAGGTCATGGCGCTGATCAACAAGCCATCCTATGGTGAGCTCATGGAGAGCGGCACCATCGATATCGCGATCTCACCGCAAACGATCACGATCGGATCTCTGTTGGCGCACGTGCGGCGCGCGGACGTCGTCCGGGTGCATAGCCTGCGCCGCGGCGCGGCCGAGGCGCTCGAAACCATCGTGCATGGTGACGAGCGCACCTCGCGCGTCGTGGGGCGACGTATCGAGGACGTCAAACTGCCCGCTGGCGCTTCGATCGGCGCGATCGCGCGCGGCGACCAGGTAATCATGGCGCACCACGACACGTTGATTGCGCCGGACGACCACGTGATCCTGTTCATGACCGACCGTCGGCACGTCGAGCAGATCGAACGACTGTTTCTCGGCGGGTCAGGGCGATAGCCCGACAGCAGCGCCACCGAACAACCAAGGACGTCGCGCTTGTTAGCTGTTGCGCATGTACTCGGAGCGATGCTGGCGTTCTTCAGTATTGCTTATCTGTTTCCGATCGCGTGGTCGATCGGATCGGGCGACGGTGCAGTGTTCGATTTCGTCATTGCGGCGGCCGCCAATCTGGTCGTGGGGCTCAGCATCTCGCTGTCGACGCGGCGTTTTCGGCGTGAATTGAAGCCGCGCGATGGTTTTGTACTGGTGACGCTGTCGTGGGTGTTGATGTCGGCATCGGCGACTATCCCGCTCCTGATGGCGTTACCCCAGCTCAGCTTCACCGACGCCTACTTCGAGGCCGTATCGGGCCTGACCACGACCGGCTCGACGGT
>JAGRJB010000443.1 GCA_020442965.1 Pseudomonadales bacterium | reverse complement strand
AATCGATCGACGAAATGAAGCATGCCGACCAGCTGATGGAGCGCATCTTGTTTCTCGACGGTCTGCCGAATCTCCAGGATATCGGCAAACTGCTGATCGGCGAGAGTATCCAGGAAGTTCTGGAATGCGATTTGAAGCTCGAAATGCAGGCGCACCCCGATCTCAAAGGTGCGATCGCCGAATGCGAACGCGTTGGCGATTATGTGAGCCGCGAATTGTTTGCGCAGATTCTCGCCTCGGAAGAAGAGCACATCGATTTCATCGAGACGCAGCTCGAACTGATCAAGTCAGTCGGCCTGCAGAACTACAGCCAGTCACAGTCCGGATCGACCTAACGACCAGCGCGCAATACGATCCGGCGTTCGCGTTGCGAGCGGCGCGCGGGCTGATTGGCGCCAGACAGGTCGAATGGCCAGTAGCAAGAGCATGACGCGCAGTGCAGAGTCAGCGACCAAACGACGGCTAGTCATCACGCGCCAACTGCCGCAGCCGGTCGAGGCGCGCGCTCAGCGAGACTACACGGCCCTCCTCAACGCCGCAGACCGCCCCTTTACGCACGACGACTGGCGCTCGCGGTGCACCGCGGCTGAAGCCGTACTTTGCACGCCCGCCGACCGCCTCGACGCGGAAGTCATTGTGCAACTACCCGAATCTATTCGGATCATTGCCACGTTTTCCGTCGGCTACGAACACATCGATCTCGCCGCCGCTGCGGCGCGCAATATCGTCGTCACCAATACGCCTGATGTGCTCACCGATGCGACCGCGGATATCGCTATGCTGCTTTTGTTAGGCGCTGCACGACGCGCCAGCGAGGGCGAGGCGCTGATGCGCCAGCGTGCCTGGACGGGCTGGGGACCGACACAGCTCATGGGCACGCACGTCGGCGGTAAAGCGCTCGGGATCGTCGGTTTCGGTCGAATTGGACAGGCGGTCGCCCGCCGCGCCGTGGCATTCGGAATGCGCGTTCATTGCCTCAGTCGCAACAAGCGCGATCTGCCGGGCCTCGAAACGCAGCAGCACGCGAACGAAACGACTTTCTGGCCCAGCTGCCAATTCGTCAGCCTGCATTTGCCTCTGACATCTGCGACCCGACACTACCTGAACGCCGCACGCATCGCGCGTTTACCGCGCGGTGCGATCGTCGTGAATACCGCACGCGGGGACGTGGTTGATGATGATGCCTTGATCGCTGCGCTGTCGAGCGGCCATCTGGCGGCGGCGGGGCTCGATGTCTACAGCGGCGAGCCGAACTTTCGCGCCGAGTACGCCGCACTGCCCAACACCTTCCTGCTGCCCCATCTGGGCAGCGCCACGCTCGAGACGCGCAGCGCCATGGGTTTTCGGGCGCTCGACAACCTGGATCAATTCTTCGCAGGCGAGCCACCGGCAGATCGCGTGACGCGCTGAAACTGAGAACCAAGTCGCAGGCTGCCGAGCCACAGCCGATGCTCGCTACAGTTCGCCGGATCGGTGACGACAAACTCTGCAGTACCGCCTGAATCGGCCGGGCGCTGTGCCCGCGTGCCGATGGCAGGCTGCGGAGCTGAGAGGCTGCTCACCATGACCGACGCCATTTCGATACGCAAGGGAACATCGCGGCTGCGTGACCCCGAGCTGGCCGCCGCAGAGTTGTTCGCCGCACTCGATCAACCTGACATTCAGTTGGTAGTTTTCTACTGTGCGGCAGACTTCGACCTGCCGGCCCTGGCCAAAGCTCTGCATAGTCGATTCCATACGATCAACATTGTCGGCTGCACGACCGCCGGCGAGATCACGCCGCAGGGCTACCTCGCCGGTGCGCTCACCGGCTTCAGTCTCGCGGCACCCACGGTCGATGTCGCGATGCAGGCCATCCCGCTCGATCCATTCGACAGCGTATCGACCGGCACCACAGTCACGGCACTCATCAAGCAACTCGGCAGTCGCAATGGCCTGCCGCCTGGCGCAACGGATACCTTCGCCTTCCTGTTGATCGATGGACTGGCCATGCAGGAAGAACTCGTGGTGAGTTGCATTCACCAGCAACTTCAAGGTATCGACATGATCGGTGGATCGGCCGCGGATGATACGCGCTTCGCAGCTACCTACGTCTATCACAATGGGCAATTTCGACAGAACATCGCTGTGTTGACTCTGGTGCGCAGCGACTTGCCGTTCGTCGCGTTCCGCACCCAGCACTTCACACGCTCCAATAAGCGTATGGTTGTGACGCGCGCCGATCCGGCCAAACGTCTGGTGTTTGAAATCAACGGCCGTCCGGCGGGCCGCGAATTCGCGCGCCTGGTGGATCTCAATCTCACCGAACTGACGCCTCAAATATTTGCCACTCACCCGGTAGTCGTCCGCGTGGGCGGCCAATATTTCGTCCGCTCCATCGGCATGGTCAACCCCGACGAGAGTCTGACCTTTTTTTGTGCGATCGATGAAGGCATCGTGCTAACGATCGCCAAAGGCGTTGATATGGTCGAAAATCTCGAGCAGGCATTTGACGAGGTACGCGCGAAACTCGGTGAGCCGCTGCTCGTGTTGGGCTGCGATTGCGTCCTGCGTCGTTTGGAAACCGAGCGCGAAGATATCAAAGACCGGATCGGCGCAATCTTTGCGGCCAACAACGTCGTGGGTTTCGCCACTTACGGTGAGCAGTTCAACTCCATGCATGTCAACCAGACGTTCACCGGAATCGCGATCGGCAGGCGAGCAAGCGACGCGGGGAACTGAGATGGATTCGCGATCGCCGCTCGGCGATGCCGCAGACGAGCTACAGCGGCTGCGCAAGCAATACGCAGAGTTCGAGGCTGAAAACGCGCGACTACAAGCGATCAACGAAGCGCTGATGGATCGTGTTGAACGTGACATGGATCGTCAGGGCAATTCTTTCTCACTGTTTCAGGCGGCGATTGCGCTCGAGAGCA
The DNA here is from genome assembly GCA_020442965.1 of Pseudomonadales bacterium. GTDB lineage: Bacteria > Pseudomonadota > Gammaproteobacteria > Steroidobacterales > Steroidobacteraceae > CADEED01. The sequence goes on along the minus strand of JAGRJB010000443.1, from coordinate 127 downwards.
CGGTGAATGAGCGCACCGCAGCTCTGCAGCAAACCATGCATGCGCTCGAGCGCAGTAACCGCGAACTGCAGCAGTCAAACGATGCGGCACAAGCGGCGAACCGCGCCAAGTCCGCGTTCCTCGCCAC
>JAGRJB010000442.1 GCA_020442965.1 Pseudomonadales bacterium | reverse complement strand
CTGTTCGGTGCGAGCGATGGCATTGCCGCCCGAATTGACGCGTCGCTCGAGCGCGTGTTGGCCGGCGAGGGTCGGCTGGACAATCGTACCAACAACCTGCAGGGTCAGAAGCGCACGCTGCAAACGGATCGGGACGCGCTGGATCGACGCATGCTGGCGGTCGAGGCACGCTATCGAGCACAGTTCTCGGCGCTGGATGTTGCGTTGGCGGGGTTGCAGTCGACCGCCAATTTCCTGACCCAACAGCTGTCCAAGCCTGTCAGCTAACGAGTTATTCAAGTCGCACGGGCGCATGCCGATACAGCGATCAGGAAGTTCTGATCGGAGAATCGTGCCATGTCCGCTCCAGGGTACGCGCAGAAGTTAGCGGCCTATCAAAGTGTCGCCACGCATGGCGGGGTGGCGGCTTCGGATCCGCATCGGCTGATCGTGATGTTGATGGACGGTGCGCTCGAGCGCATCGCCAGTGCTCGCGCGTTGGCGCACCAGGGTGCGCACGCGGAGAAAGCACAGCTGCTGCACCGTACGGTGTCGATCATCGATGAGCTGCGCAACTGTCTCGATCTCGAGGCAGGCGGCGAACTCGCCCACAACCTGGATTCGCTGTACGAATACCTGTGTCGTCGACTGCTGCAAATAAGCGCAGACGCCCAGTTCGATTCGCTCGACGAAGTCAGTACGCTGCTGAATGGGATAAGAACGGCGTGGTTGCAGATTCCGCCGCAGGCACGCGCCGCGAAGGGTCCGGCCCGATGAGCGCAATCAATTCCGAATCCGCTCGGCCGCAGCTGCGTTTGATCCAGGGCGGCTTGTCTCAAGAAACGCTACCGAACGGGTGGCGATCGCTAGGCGATCGCATTGTCGATTGCACTGCGATGATCGGCATGCAATTGGCGAGCGGTCGCTGGGCGCGCGTCGCGAGTCTTATCGAGTATCGGCGCGACCTACTGGCGCAGCTGCGGATGCTATCATCCGATGAGCAAAGTCGCCGCTGTGTCGCGGCGCTCGAGGCTGCGATGAGTGAGTCCGAGGCGATGGTGGCAAGAGCAGCCGCGTTGCGAGTTGGCGCCGGTTCGGATCGGCCGCGACCATGAGTTTCGATGGTCGCGACACGGTCGTATTGTTCGACGAACTGGCGTACGAAGACGTTCTGTCGCTTGTCTGGCAACCCCGGCCGAGCGATTTTGGCGAACCGACCGCACTCCATCTTGCCGAGCAGAACCTGCGGCTGCTGCAAGCCTGCGATGCACTCGAGGAGCACAGTACGGTCGAAAAGCCCGACGAGACATCGCCGTATGCTGCCGATCTCGCGCGCATGGATTTCAAGATCAACTTATTGCTGGATCTGGTCGGGCAATTGCTCACGGCGAGCCAGGTCCGACCGCGCGCGCAGCCGGTGCGCTTCAACGCGCTCGGCGCGACGTGGCAATGGTCGGCGGGTGGCGCCGTACCGGTCGTGGGGTCGCAAGGGCTGCTGCAGTTGTATCTGCGCGATTCCTTGGTGCAGCCGTTGACGCTGCCAGGACGGATCACGATTGCAGCACAGGACGGCCAGGTACGTGCGAGTTTCGAAATGCTCGGCGAGCTCGTGGCCGACCAACTCGAGAAACTGGTGTTTCGCAATCATCGTCGCAAAATTGCGGGCGCGCGCGTCGCGCGTTAGTACGAGCCCCCCGGTGTAGAACGTCCGATCAGTTCGGTCGTGCGTTAAGGGGAACTCCGCGGCACTTCCGTTCGACTTTAGGGGTTTTCGGAGCACTGCGGCGGACATTCGTCTTATGCCGAGCAGGTTCCAGTTTCCGCAGGATCCAATTTCGACTCGGTCACAGTTCGCATTGACAGGATTGACACAATGGCACCCAGAGAGAGGTGAAATTGTGCAAATCGTTGAGCAGATTCCCGCGAGTTACCGCGACCTGGATCGCGGCGAGGCGCTTCGCAAGACCCCCGCCAGCAGTCCGCCGCAACCGATTCGACCGACCGGATCGTCGCCCGCCGTTCGGGCCGTCGTGCAGCTGATCGAGCAGGTAGCGCCTTACGATTCCAGCGTGCTCATTCTCGGTGAATCCGGTACCGGCAAGGAAGTCGCTGCGCGCGCAATACACGATCACAGTTCGCGGCGCCAGCGGCCATTCGTCGCCGTCAATTGCGGCGCGAT
>JAGRJB010000441.1 GCA_020442965.1 Pseudomonadales bacterium | reverse complement strand
TCGATTGGAGGAACTGCGGCCACTCGCGTCGATACTACCGGCCGACTCCGCGGGCCTGCTCGCGTATGTTCGAGCGCTCATGTACTGGCGCGGCAGGCATCGTTACTGCGGCGTTTGCGGCCAACCGACGGCTCCGCTGCGCGCTGGCCACATGCTCAGTTGCACCGACGCCAGTTGTGGTGCGACGCTGTTCCCGCGACTCGATCCTGCGGTCATTGTGTTGGTAACCGATAGTAGTGGTGAGCGTGCGCTACTCGGTCGTCAAGCCACTTGGCCGCCGGGCCGGTACTCAACCGTGGCAGGATTTGTCGAACCCGGCGAGAGCCTGGAGGACGCGGTCGAACGCGAGGTCTATGAAGAGACTGCCGTACGCGTCACGGCAGTCAGATACCGGTCATCACAGCCATGGCCGTTCCCATCGTCGCTCATGCTCGGCTTTCACGCGGTCGGCGGCAACCAACCCATCCGACACGTCGATGGCGAACTCGAGGACGCTCGCTGGTTCACGCGCGAGCAGATAGCCTCGGGCATACCGATGCTGCCCCCGCCGACATCGATCTCGTACCGGCTGATCGAAACATGGTTCGATGCCGGCGCCGCGACGCCGCTTGCGCAGCAGGCCGGTGTCGGCAAATGGGACACGGGCCGCAGTTGACTCCGCGAGCCACGGCCCCATCATGGGCGATCGGGATCAGCAAGAGACACACCACGGTCCGCTCGAGCGCATGGAGCCACAGATGTCTGAGTTACAAATCGCCCTGTCGGTCGCACTCGGCATCGGTCTTGCCGCCGCGGTAGGGTTCCGCGTTTTCCTGCCGCTGTTGATAGCGAGCATCGCGGCATACTCGGGTCACCTCAATCTAACAAGTGGCTTCGAGTGGCTTGGTACATTGCCGGCCATCGTGATGCTGGGAGTGGCCGCCGTGCTCGAGATACTCGCTTACTACGTTCCCGGCGTAGACAACGCGCTCGATGCAGTAGCGACGCCGCTCGCGCTGGTCGCCGGAACGGTCGTTGCCGCCGCAGTCATGACCGACATGCCACCGCTCGTCAAATGGACCACCGCCATCATTGCAGGCGGCGGAGCCGCGGGACTGACTCAGGGTACGACGGCATTGCTGCGCGCCAAGTCAACGACAATGACCGGCGGGCTCGGCAATGCCGTCGTCGCCACCGGCGAGTTGGGCGGGGCAATCGGTATTTCATTGCTGGCGCTCGTTGCGCCAATCGTGGCACTCATCGTGGTGCTGCTCTTCTGCTGGTTCGGCGTGCGCTTGCTGCGTCGATTGTTTGGTCGGCGGCGCCCGGATGCCGCGGCCTCCGGCTAACGACAATGGCCTGATCATGTGTTTGTTAGTAGTGGCTTGGCAGGCGCACCCGCGCTATCGGCTGATCGCCGCCGCCAATCGCGACGAGTTCCACGCCCGGCCAGCCGCAGCACTGGCGCGCTGGTCCGATGCGCCGCAGATCGCGGGTGGACGGGATCTGCAGGCAGGCGGCACCTGGCTCGCCGTTTCCAGAGCTGGCAACTTCGGCGTCGTTACCAACTACCGGGAAATGCAGCGGTCGCGTGCCTCGGCACCGTCGCGCGGGGGGCTCATTCCCGGGTATCTCCAAGGCAGCCGTCTCGCGCCCGGCTATCTCGCCGACCTCGAAACCGATGCAGTGGGCTATGCGGGTTTCAGTCTGTTGCTGGCGGATGAGGCGACGCTTTGGTATGCCAGCAATCGCACCGACGATTTTGCCCGCCCGCTCGATCGCGGCATCTTCGGCCTATCGAACCACACGCTCGACACGCCCTGGCCCAAGGTCGAGCGCCTGCGCTCGAGGTTCGCGGCGACGCTGGCGGCAACGGATGCGCCGGCGCCCTCGACCTTGTTCGAGCTCTTGGCCGATCGCACACCTGCCGCCAACGACTCCGGGGTCGCCACCGGCCTCACGCCGGACTGGGAGCGCGCGCTTTCTTCGCCGTTCGTTCAACATGAATCCTACGGAACCCGTTGCTCGACTGTCGTCATGATCGGCCACGATAGTGTCACGCGGATCATCGAAAGGCGCTTCGATCGCGACGGCCAGCTCGCGGGCGAAACTGAACTCACCCTGAATCCAGCGCGCGACCCGTAGCGGCAAGACTTCGTGCCCGGGCATCGGCTACGGAACCCCGGCGTGCTGGTTCAAGTCTCAACTACAATCTCTCCTTTTTGAGCCACGCACGCCCGCAGATGTCGAGATTCTCTCGCCAGCCCGTTCTCGCGCCGGCGTGCCTTCTGTGCGCGCTCTTGGCGTTCGCCTGGGCGAACACGGCCCGTGCAGACGTCGAGGTCGACGTGCGCGGCGTGCCGGAGGAAATTCGCAGTAACATCCTCGCGTTTCTTTCGGTGGAACGTTACAAGAAGGCCGACGACCTCTCCCCGCAAACTCTCGAGCGCTTGCAGAATCGTATCGACCGCGAGGTGCGCTCCGCCGTGCGTCCGTTTGGCTATTACGATCCGCAGGTCGTTTCCAAAGTCACGCGCATCGACAGCGACCGCGACTGGCGCGTGGCGGTGACCGTCGAACTCGGGGCTGCGGTCATGGTGACAGCCGTCGACGTGCAAGTGTCAGGCCCCGGCGCAACGGACCCGGTGTTCAGACGCATCGTCGACTCGCCGACCATCGTTCGCGGTGCGCAACTGAGCCACGCTGCCTACGAGACACTCAAGGGCAATCTGCAACGCGCAGCCGTGAATTTCGGCTACTTCGATGCCCGTTTGACGCGCAATGAGTTGCTAGTCGATCCGCCGCGGCTCACCGCATCCGTACACCTGGAGCTCGACACCGGGGCGCGCTACCGCTTTGGTGCAACAACCATTGAACAGGATGTCATCGACAACACTCTCGTTCGCCGCTATCTGCGATATTCGCAGGACGAACCATTCGACGCCAGTGAATTGTTGCGCACACAGTTCGCGTTGGATGACAGTCAATACTTCTCCACGGTGGAGGTGCTGCCCGGAGAGCGCGATCGCGAGGCGCATGTCGTACCGATCGCCATTCGCGCAGAGGCGGCGCGGCGCAATCGCTATTCGATGGGTTTCGGTTATGGGACCGATACCGAGGCACGTGGCACCGTGACCTGGGAGAATCGCCGTATCAACAACCGCGGTCATCGCTTCAGAACGGAGATCCGTGGCGCCGCTCTGACCCGGTCCTTGAGTGCACGCTATCTGATTCCAATCGGCGACCCAGCGGTCGAAAAGCTCCTGTTCGAGCTCAACGATCGTCGCGAAGACTTCGCAGATCTTCGCACTAACAGCCTCGACTTTCGTCCGAGCATCACGCAGGTGCGGGGACGCTGGCAACGCGAACTATTCACTATCGCAACACGTACCACCTCGGAATCCGCCAATCGAACCGTGACGGACAGACTCCTGATCCCTGGTATCAGCCTGGCGCTGGTGCCGCGCGGCTACCTCGGTGAAGCATTGTTCGGTCGCGAGATCTATCTGGAGTTGCGCGGCTCGCACAGCGCGCTGGGCTCGGATTCGAACTTCGTACAGCTGCGCGCACATACAGAGCGCGTCTTCGACGTCGGTTCGAGATGGCACGTTGTCAGCCGACTCGAGATCGGCACAACCGCGGTCGCACGCTTCAGCGAGCTGCCGGGCTCACAGCGGTTTTTTGCCGGTGGCGACCGCAGTG
>JAGRJB010000015.1 GCA_020442965.1 Pseudomonadales bacterium | reverse complement strand
CCGCAGGGTCGAACTGGTCGAGAGATAGCTGGCCATCAGCGCCGAGATTTTTTCGCTGATCGCGCCGTTCGATTGGCGGCGCGCAGTTTCCAGTCGCCTAGCAGCTCGGCGGCGAACTGTGCGAATACCCGTACTTTGGCGTTGTTCTTGTTTGACGGTGGGTAGACCACACTGAGCGGCGGCCCATCGCAGGCGAATTCGTGCAGTATCTCGACCAGCCGACCCTCGGTGAGCAGATGCGCCACGAGCAGGTCGACTGTCTGAATGATTCCGGCGCCTTCGAGCGCCGAGACGATCGGTGCCTCGGCCGAATTGAAAGTCAGCATGAACGGTAGCTTGAGACGATCTGTGCGGCCGCCGCTGCAAAACTGCCAGTCGGTAGAACGTGCAGCGGTGTTCGGCTGATAGCCGATCAGTCGGTGGGCGCGCAGCTCGGCCGGTGCGTGTGGCGTTCCATTCTGTGCAAGGTACTGCGGTGTAGCGCAGGTGACACGTCTCGAGCGGGCGATTTCACGGGCGATCAACCGCGCCTGCTTGCTGACCCCGCCGCGTAGCGCGACGTCAATTCCTTCGGCTTCGAGATCGACATAGCGATCGCTGAAGCTGATATCGAGCGCGAGCTCCGGATAGCGCTGATTGAAGGCCGGCAGCGCCGGCAGCAACAGGTAGCGACCAAAAGAATGGGGCACATCGACGCGCAGTCGTCCGCGTGGACGGTCGCCGGCGCCGCGCGTGGCGGCGTCGGCAGCATCGAGATCAGCCAGGATTCGCTTGCAGTGCTCCTGATAGTTGGCACCCTCGGGCGTCAAGGCAACTCGTCGTGTGGTGCGATGCAATAGGCGTACGCCGAGATGTCGCTCCAGCTGTGCGACCAGAGTCGTGACACTCGCGCGCGGGCACTGCAACGCATCGGCTGCGCGCACGAAGGAGTTCGTCTCCGCCACGCGCAAGAACACCCGCATAGCCCGCAACTGGTCCATGCGCCGATTGTACGGAAAACATGAACAAAGTATCCACTATCAAGCCCTATATTCGAAATAACCGACGAGTTAACGTGGATCCGTTCCCGCTGGCTGCGAAGCTAACGACACCGGCACACAACATGTTTGTCCTTGAGCGTAAATTGTCGAGCGTGCTGATCCCGCTACTGTTCTTGCTGGCACTGGTCGTGGGGCAGCGCTTATGGAGCGACGCCTGCGCCAGCCACCAGCTTACTTTCGAGGTGGCGCGCAAGTTCTGCGATGGTCGGATAGTCGAATAGCTCGGTCAGATCGACGTGCCCCGGGTATTGCTCGTCGATCTTCTCGTGGATTTCGATTAGCTTGAGCGAGCTGGCGCCCAGCTCAAAGAGGTTTTCGTCGACACTCATGCCGCGTTCGAGCGCTGTGTCGCAGATCTCCTTGAGGATTGCCTCGATGTGACTACTGGTGACAGCGGTTCCGCCCGCCTGCGCGAGCTGCGCACGCAATGTCGCAAGCGCGGCGAGATCCGGCGCGAATTCGCCCTCGAGATAGGCGGCCTCCAGCAAGTGCCGCTGGATCTTGCCGCTGGTAGTTTTGGGAATGCGCCGCACCGGTACCGTGTGCGCAACCTCGAGCCCGGTGTGCTCGTTGACGAGCCGCGCCGCAGCGGTCGCAACGGGCAAAAATTCTTCGATGCCACCCCGATGCAGTACGAAAAGCGTGAGCTCGTCGGTGCTCGCACCTGGCGGACGAACTCCCGCGGCCACGACCTTTCCCAACTCCAGGCCATCGGCCCGGTAGGCAATGCTCTCCAGGTCGTGCGGGTAGTAGTTCTGCCCATTGACGAAAATGATCTCTTTGGCGCGGCCGGTGATGTAGAGCAGGTCGGCGTGCCGGACACCGAGATCGCCGGTGCGCAGCCAGCCATCATTGGTAAAGCCCGCGGCGTTCGCTTGCTGGTTCTCGTAGTAACCGCGGGTCACATTGTCGCCGCTGATCTGAATATGACCGACCTGCCCATCCGGCAGTTCCTCGTCCGCGTCGCTCACAATGCGCAGATTGCAGTACGGAACAGGTACTCCTACCGCCACGAACTCGGCGGCGTCGGGCCCGTCCGCCGCAATCTCGCGGATGGTCGTACCGACTGACAACTGGTGGCGATCGAGCGCTAACGATGACATCGACGCGCCGAGCCGTGGGAAGCTGACGGCGAGCGTTGCTTCAGCGAGCCCATAGACCGGATACATCGCCCGCGGCGCGAGTTTGGCCGGTTGCATACGGGCGATGAACTCGCGTGCGAGAGGGGCGGAAATGGGCTCGGCGCCGTTGAATAGCAATCTGATGCTCGACAGATCAAGGTCGGTGACACCGCGATCGCCCAGCACCTTCAGGTAGTGTCGGAAGCCGAAATTGGGCGAGGTCGTGATGGTGATTCGCTTGCGCGATGCGACCTGCATCCATAACAGCGGCCGTCGGACAAACAGCTCGGTTGTCATGATGTTGAGCTGCATTCGATGCGCATACATCATGATGAACATGCCGATCAGGCCCATATCGTGGGTCAGTGGCATCCAGGAGAGCGCTATATCGGTCTCTGAGAACGCGGCCGCTTCGCCGGCCCCGCGCGCATTCGTGAGAATGTTGCGGTGTGTTAGTACGATGCCCTTCGGATCGCTGGTCGAGCCTGATGAGAACTGGATGAATGCGGTGTCGTCGGGCGAAGCGGCATGAATCTTGCCCGGTTTGGATATGTCCTCGAGGGTGTCTGCCAGGAAGGCACGCCGTGTCAGCTCGCCAACCGTCGTGGCGTCGTCGTCCTCGCTGGCGAACGCCGCGATCCGGTCGAGTGTCCTGCGGTCGGTGTAAAGGAACGGCTTGGCGAGCAGTCGCGCGATGCGCAGTAGTTTTCGCTTGTGTTCGTCGCTGATACCGAGCGCCACCGGAACGGGAACGATGCCGCCCAGGATCGCGCCGCAGAAAGCATCGACAAACTGCTCGTTGTTGGCGACATAGAGAATCATCTTGTCGCCCGGGCGCGCGCCGAGTGATTGCAAATGATACAAGATGCCGAGTGCGCGTTGATAGAGTTCCTCGAAACTAACGACCCGCTCGCTGTTCTCGCCGTCGACATAAGCAATGCTTCGCTGGACCCCGCGATTGGCGGCGAGCAGCTCGCTCAGAGTGTTGGCGGGGGTCATCTCAGCGCGGCTCATCGACGACGTTCCAGGCGCATGAAAAGTGGCCGCTTGGTGCGCAGATTAACGTGCGCTTCGATTTCCGGCGGCTGATCTTCGAGAGTGATGAAGCGGTAGTGCCGCGCCACTTTGTAGAGGTGCATGTACATCTCGTAGAGTGCCATGGTTTCGCCGATGCAATGACGCGGGCCCGCTGCGAACGGCATGTAGGCGAAGCGCGGTCGTTCGGACTCGTGTCGCGTGTCGAAGCGCTCCGGCCGGAACGCCTCGGGTTCGTGCCAGAACTTGGGGTGGCGGTGCAGTAGATACGGTGAGAATAGTACGTCGGTGCCAGCCGGAATCTCGAATCCGCCGAGTTTGTCAGGACCGATTGTGCGCCGTGACAACAGCCAGCCGGGCGGGTAGAGCCGCAATGCTTCGTCCACGACCTGGCGTGTGTATGCGAGCTGTTCCATGGCCGGCAGACTCGGTGCGGCCTCGACGTCCAGCGCGTCGATCTCCGCGTGCATTTTGGCTTCTGCGGCGGGATTCTGCGACAACAGATACCAGGTCCAATTGAGCCCACTCGCGGTCGTCTCGTGACCGGCAACGATCAAAGTCATGATCTCATCGATCAGCTCACGGTCCTGCATCGCAGCGCCGCTCTCTTTGTCGCGCGCGTCCATCAACATCTGCACGAAATCGAAATGCTGCTTGCGCTCGATGCGTCGTCTTGCGATCAGTGCCGCGACCAACTTCGTGAGTTGCCGAAAGCGATACGCAAATTTGAGATCGCGCACGGGTTCCTTGGTGACCATTTCGAACGGGTTGCCACCGAGTTCTTTCGACAGCCTGTCGAGGTCCGAGCTGAATATCGAGCGCAGCACGATCTCCAAAGTCAATTCACTCAGGTCGTCTGTTACATTCACCAATTCGCCACGCGCCGAATCGCGCGCCCACTTCGCAATGAATCGGTCGTTAGCATCGGCAATGGTGGTGGCAAACTCGGTGACAACCCGGCGATGGAACGCCGGCTGCATCATGTAACGCTGGCGGCGCCAAAAGTCGCCCTCACTGGTCATGATGCCGTTGCCGAGGAGGATCTTGACTCGATCGAGTCCGAGACCCTTGGTGTAATTGCGGTGATTGCCAACAAGCACGCGCTTCACATCGTCCGGGTGATTGATCACCCAGGTGTGGCTGCCACGTCCAGGCGAATAGACCCGGTAAACATCTCCAAGGCGCTTGAACAGTGCGCCCATGCGATGGATGGAATCGTCCGTCGCGCCGATATCGAACGGCGTGTCTGACTCAGGCGGCAGCTTCATGGCAAGATCGTGTGCGGATATCGAGGGCTGCAAATGTGCTCCCGGATCGAAAGAAAGCGGGACGCCAATTGTAGCCGAGACCGCAGTTGCGGTCGGTCCATTGCGTGGCCGGCGCCGATCCGCGACAATCCGCGCCACAGTCGCGACGACACACGGCGCATACCATGACCGACTCCGGCTCGGGCGGCGGCCTGCGCAATTCGATTTACCGGCAGCAGACCCGCTCAAGTAGGCGAATGACTACGACGCGACGCGCAATCTGGAGCGTTGCCGTTTCGATGGGTCTCGGCCTCATCCGGTTTTGGTGGAGGACCTGCAAAGTTGTCAGTGTCGTTGGCGCTCAGCATCTGCCGACCGCGCTCGAACGTGCACCGTCCTTGATTCCGGTTTTCTGGCATCAGCATCTGCTGTTCTGTGCGAAATACCTGCTCGATCAGCGCGAGCATGGTCTGCGGGTTGGATTCCTGATCAGTCCGTCAGTCGACGGTGAGCTCGGCGCAATGGCTGCCGCGCGCTTGGGCGCGACCGCAATCCGCGGTTCATCGACTCATACCGGCGCGCGAACCTTGCGGGACTTCTACGAAGCGCTCGTCAAAGACAATGTATCGACGGTCGTGACACCGGACGGGCCGCGCGGTCCGCGCTTCCAGTTCAAGTCAGGCGCGATCGTTCTATCGCAGATGACCGGCCGGCCGATTGTGCCCATGGCCTACGCGGCGCGACGTGCAACGACTTTCCATTGGGACAAGTTCGTCCTGCCATGGCCATTCACTCACGTCGCCATTGCGATTGGCGAACCCAGGTGGATCCCCAAATCTCTCGACGCCGCCGCCGTCGAGCTCTGGCAACGCGAGCTGGCGCGGGAACTCCACAGGCTATACCGAGAGGCGGCCGCAGCACTCGGGCCTGCGCAATGAAGAATCCGGAACTGTCGGTCGTCGTGCCAGTTTGCAACGAGGCAGAGAACGTCGAGCCCCTGGCGCGTGAAATCGCCGCGGCGCTACGCGATCTCGAATTCGAGATGATTTTCGTCGACGACGGCAGTACGGACCAGACTGTTGCGACGCTGTTGCAGGCGCGCGCTGCAGGACTGGCACAATTGCGCGTACTGCGCCATTCTTTTCGAAGTGGCCAAAGCGCGGCCGTTGCCAGCGGCGTTCGGGCGGCGCGCGCGCCGTGGATCGCTACGTTGGACGGCGATGGCCAAAACGATCCGGCGGATATTCCGAAATTGTTAGTGGCACGTTCCGATCCTGATAATGCTGATGTGCGGTTGGTCATGGGCAATCGTACGACGCGCCGCGACACGGGCTTTCGGCGTTTTCAATCGCGCGTCGCAAACGGCGTCCGCGCTGCCATGCTGGGTGACGGCACGCCAGATACCGGCTGCGGCATCAAATTATTCGAGCGCGCCGCATTTCTCGAGTTGCCGCGCTTCGATCACATGCACCGCTTCCTGCCAGCCTTGTTTATTCGGCAGGGTGCGCGTGTTGTCTCAGTCCCGGTCAATCATCGGCCGCGTTCGAAAGGCACCTCCAAGTACGGTATGTTCGATCGGCTTTGGGTCGGCATCGTCGATCTGTTCGGGGTGTTGTGGCTGCGTCGACGGTATCGTGCGGGCTTGCAAACGCGCGAGCAATAGGCGCGGCAAGTTTCATTTTTTTGCTTGCTGGACGGCTCTGAGGTTCAACGTGGACGATAAAGATATCTGGATGGCCATCGGTTTCGTGGGCCAGGGCTTTTTTTCGGCACGCTTCATCGTTCAATGGCTTGCGAGCGAACGTGTCAAGCGCAGCATTATTCCAGTCGCGTTCTGGTACTTCAGTTTGGGCGGCGGGTTGACGCTCCTGGCCTACGCGATTCACCGCAAGGATCCGGTGTTCATCGCGGGACAGAGCGCCGGGATATTCGTCTATCTGCGTAACCTGTATTTGCTGCGTATCGGTCGTCGGGAACTGCAAGCTTGAACGGCACCACCCGCCCGCTGGAACCGCTGGCGGTCCGGGATCTTCTGTTGCTAGCGATTGGGCTGCTCGTCATCGTTGCGGCGGGCTACGGCTTGCGCGATCCGTGGCCTGCCGACGAGCCGCGTTTTGCGGGTCTGGCACGGGATATGGTCGCGAGCGGGGACTGGCTGTTCCCGCGCGTGGGCGGCGATCTCTATCAGGACAAGCCGCCGTTGTACTTCTGGCTGCTGGCGTTGAGCTACAGCGTCTTTGGCAGTGTCCGCTACTCATTCCTGTTGCCGTCGCTGCTGGCGGCCTCTGGTACGTTGTTTCTCCTGTACGACTTCGGGCGGCGGTTGGTCGATCGGCACACGGGCTTGTTAGCGGCATTTGCGACGCTCAGTACCTTGCAGTTTGTACTGGTGATGCGCGGTGCCCAGATTGACGGTGTTTTGTGATTTTTTACAACTTGCTCACTGTATGGATTGTTGCGTCACCTGCTGCTGGGGCCAGCATGGGGCTGGTATTTCGTCGGCGGTCTTGCGGCTGGCCTGGGAGTCATTACCAAGGGAGTGGGTTTTCTGCCCATTTTATTGTTAGTGCCCTATATCTGGCTGCGGCGCGCTCCCTGGCACGGCGTCGCGCCGCTGGCTGCGGCTGGCATGAAATGGTGGCTTGCACCGCTCGGGTTGTTACTGGGCATCGCCATTTGGCTCGTGCCCATGCTCGTCGCGGTGGTGCAACGCGCCGCGCCGGAGTACGCAGAGTATCGTGACGAGCTTTTGCTGCAACAGACGGTGACCCGCTACGCCAAGTCCTGGCACCACCTGCGCGCCTGGTACTACTTCCTGCTGGAAGTCATTCCCGCTCTATGGTTGCCAATGAGCGCGCTGTTGTTCTGGCTGGTGCCACGTTGGTGGCGCGCCTGGCAAGTTCGTGACGCGAGTGTCTGGCTGCCCTTGTCATGGTTTGCCCTGGTCGTGCTGTTCTTCTCGCTGAGCCCCGGTAAACGCGGGGTCTATCTGTTACCCGCACTGCCAGCGCTGGTCATCGCGGCAATGCCCTATCTGGCCGAGCTTGCGCGCAACCGCGGCGTGCACCGCGCGCTGATTGCGCTGGCGTTGCTCCTGTGGTCGGGCGGGTTGCTCGTATTGTTAGGCTATTGGCTGGGCAATGCGCGAATCACCGAGTTGTTCGCGGCATCCGGATTGCGCTCGATCGCGCCGGTCGGGGCTTTCGTCTTACTCGCCGGCGTCTCATTGACGTGGGCCAGTTGGCGCTTGCCGGTCGCTGCCTGGACAGTCGTGCTCGGTTCACTCGCTTTGACCTGGGCCTATGGCATTGCACCAACCCTCGATGCTGAACGATCTGGAAGCCGCTTCGTCCGCGGCATGCTAGCGAAAGTGCCCGTGGGCTACACCTTGGGGTTGGTGGGGTACAAAGAGCAGTTCTTGCTCTACCTCGACAGGCCCACGGTCAATTTTGGGCACCGTCGCTGGCTGGAGGGCCCGCAGGAGAACTTCGACGCAGCCGCCTGGCTTGCTTTGGCGCCGTACCGCGTGCTGCTGGTCCCTAAGGGAGCTCTCGAACCATGCTTTCCCGAGGCTCGCGACCGCATTTTTGCCGGCGAGTCGTCCGATGAGGAGTGGTATCTCGTGCGCGGTTCGCCCAACCGCAAGTGCGTCGAACAGGGCGATGCGGCGCGAGCAATCAGGTATGGCTACCCGAACGGCGTTCCGGCCGCGCGAGGCCCATGATCCCGACTGCTTCTCTACAGATACCAATCACTTAGCTTGAGTTCTTCAGCGAGTATGTCAGAATCAGCCTACAAGTAACGCAACGGCTCAAAGTAGCCGAATCGGGATGAAGCTCAGCGACTGATGGCGGATTCTCCTAACAATCCAGACGATTTCAGCGCGTCCGACGTCCTCGCTCCCGGGTTTTGGGCTGCCACGGAGTCGCGATCGACCGTTGGAGTCGACGTCGCTTGCACGAAGATTGTCGTCGATCTGCAAACGATGACGCAGGCGAGCGCAGAGTCGACGCTGCACAGCGCACTAACGACTTTACGCGCGAGCGCTGCGGTCGATAGCGCATTTCTGTTGTTATTGGCGAACGACGGTGAGACTGTCCAGACCGTCTATGCGAAGCAGGCGGCGCTCGTACAAGGGCGCATCGAGGCGATGCGCGGCGACTCGCTGCAGCAGTATCCCTGGCTCAGGGGCCGGACGGACCATCTCCAATTGTCTGAACTGCGCGATTGCGTCCAGCCGCACAAGGACCAACAGGCCGAAGCGAGGCGATTCCTGGAACTGCAGCTCGGCTCCGTCCTGGTGGTCGCAATTCGCGTGCAGGGCAAACCCGCTGGGCTGCTGGGTTTCGGCACGACGCTGCCCCGCGGTGCCTGGGATGTCAATCTTCGCTTGCTGCTCAAGCTTGTTGGCACGAGCATTGCGTCGGCGCTCGAGCGCATCGCGCTTGCGATCAGTCTCGCCGCACTCGAAGAACGCGTGGAAATGTCGCAGCTCGCCGCGAACGACGGCCTGTGGGATTTCGATCTACTCAACAACTCCGTGTACTTCTCGCCGCGTTGGAAAGTGATGCTCGGCTATGGCGATCTCGGTCCCGGCCAGGCGATCGACTGGCAGAACCTCGTGCATCCGGACGATCTGCCCCAGGTGCAACAGCAACTGCGTGAGCATATCGAAGGTCGGCAGAGCGTGTTCGAGTCGATCCACCGCATGCGCCATTGTGACGGCGAGTATCGCTGGGTAGTGAGTCGCGCCAAGGGTCGGGTCGATAGTCACGGACGATTGTTGCGGCTTGTTGGCGTCGAGCTCGATATCACGGAGCGCAAGATTTATGAAGATGCGCTGTTCCGCGAGAAGGAGAGCGCCCAGATTACCCTGCAGTCGATCGGCGATGGTGTGATCACGACGGACGGCGACTCGACGGTCGACTACATCAACCCGATCGCAGAACAATTGACGGGCTGGCGACTCGAGGACGCGATGGGCCGGCCAGTGGAAGAGATCTTTCGCGCATTCCATGAAGAGACCTGCGAGCCGCTTGAGAATCCACTAACAGTGTCGATTCGCCGTGCGCGGCCGAGTAAGTCCGTTCGCCCGATGCTGCTGATTCGTCGCGACGGCAACGAGCTATATGTCGAGAGTACCGCCGCACCGATTCGGGATGGCGCCGGCAAGTGCACGGGTGGTGTGCTCGTGTTTCATGATGTCTCGGAGTCGCGCGAGCTAAATCGGCGCCTGTCGTATCACGCGAGTCATGATCTCCTGACCGGGCTGGTCAACCGACGTGAATTCGAGAGCCGGGTGGAGCGCTCATTGAAGAGCGCCAAGGCGCGCGAATCGTCCTATGCGCTGTGCTACCTCGATATCGATCAGTTCAAGATAATCAACGACACCTGTGGCCACAGCGCTGGCGATGTGTTGTTAGGGCAGGTGGGCGCACTGCTGAAATCGAAGGTCCGCTGGCGCGATACGCTGTCGCGCCTCGGCGGCGACGAGTTCGGC
>JAGRJB010000440.1 GCA_020442965.1 Pseudomonadales bacterium | reverse complement strand
TGTCGATCTCCGAGAACGTCGGCGCCATGTCTAACTACTTTGCCAAGGTGCTGTCTGGGCGAACGTATTCTGGCCTGCGCGAGAGTGGCAAGAAGATACTCAAACAAATGCCGACAGCCTGGGAGCTCGCGCGACGCTCCGAAGAACACATGAAGGGCATGGTGTTGCCTGGCACCCTGTTCGAGGAACTCGGCTTCAACTACATCGGCCCGATGGATGGGCACGATATCAAGGCGCTCGTCGCGACCCTCAAGAATGTGCGCAAACTGAAGGGGCCACAGTTTCTGCACGTGGTCACTCGCAAAGGCAAGGGCTACGCGCCGGCGGAAGCTGACCCGATCAAGTGGCACGGGCCGGGGCCATTCGATCCTGCAAGCGGGACCATTTTTCAGGAGGCCGCTGGCGGGCCTAGCTACTCACAGGTATTTGGCAACTGGCTCTGCGACATGGCGGAGCGCGACCCGACGATTATCGGCATCACGCCGGCGATGCGCGAAGGCTCGGGGCTGGTCGAGTTCTCGAAGCGCTTCCCGACGCGCTACTTCGACGTGGCGATCGCGGAGCAACACGCCGTCACGTTCGCAGCGGGGCTGGCATGCGAAGGCCTCAAGCCCGTTGTCGCGATCTATTCGACATTCCTGCAGCGAGCCTACGATCAACTGATCCATGACGTAGCACTGCAGAATCTGCCGGTCGTCTTCGCGCTCGATCGCGCCGGCCTCGTCGGAGGTGACGGTGTTACGCATCAAGGTAGTTATGACTATTCGTTCCTGCGCTGCATTCCCAATATGGTCGTGATGGCGCCGTCGAACGAGAATGAGTGTCGACAGATGCTGTACACGGCGACGACGCTGGTCGGTCCGTCCGCGGTGCGCTACCCGCGCGGGTCAGGGCCGGGCGTCGCGGTGTCGTCGGAAATGTCCGCGCTTCCGGTCGGCAAAGCCGAGCTACGACGCGAGGGTCGCAGCGGATTGTTGTTGTTAGCATTTGGTACGATGCTGGCGCCTGCCGAGCGGATGGCAGAGCGACTCGATGCGACCGTGGTCAACATGCGTTTTGTTAAGCCACTCGACGCGGCGCTGATCGTAGAGCTTGCGAATCGCGCGCGCGCGGTCGTGACGCTGGAGGAAAATGTCGTGGCAGGCGGCGCGGGAGCCGCGGTGGCCGAGCTGTTGGCAACGAGCGGGCTGGCGATGCCGCTGCTGCAGATCGGCATACCGGATCGCTTCATTGAACACGGCTCACGCGAGGACTGCTTGCGCGAGGCGGGGCTCGATCTCGCCAGCGTATCGAGCAGGGTCGAGCAATGGTGGGGTCGCCAGGTGGTCTCCCGCACGCTCAAAGCCGCTGCTGTTTAGCGCGCACCCGTGAGACGGTACAATTGACGCCATGAACCCGCCCGCCGCGTCGCAGAGTAACGTTGTCCCTGTCGAGGATGTACAAAGTCGTGCCGACACGCGCCGCATTCCGATTGATCGCGTCGGCATCAAGGACATCAACCACCCCGTCAAACTGAAAGATCGCTCAGCGGGCGAACAACATACGGTCGCGCGCTTCAACATGTACGTCAATCTGCCTCACAACTTCAAGGGCACGCACATGTCGCGGTTCGTCGAGATCCTGCACGGCGAGCGCGAGATTTCCGTCGAGTCGTTCGGCACCATGCTCGCGACGATGACCGAGCGTCTCGAAGCCGAAGCCGGCCACATCGAAATGTCGTTTCCGTTCTTCGTGATGAAGAAGGCGCCGATCTCCGCAGTCGAGAGTCTGCTGGATTATCAAGCCAGCCTGATCGGCGAGATCAGGAACGGGGCGATCGAAATGTGGGTCAAGGTAGTGGTACCGGTCACCAGTCTGTGCCCATGCTCCAAGAAGATCTCGGACTATGGCGCTCACAACCAGCGCTCACATGTCACGATCAAGGTCAGGCTGCGCGAGCATATGTGGATCGAGGAGCTGATCGACATCGCCGAGAGCGAGGCGTCGAGTGAGCTGTACGGAATTCTGAAGCGCCCTGACGAAAAGTACGTGACGGAGCGTGCCTACGATAACCCGAAGTTTGTCGAGGATATGGTGCGCGACGTGGCGCAGCGGCTGAACGACGAGGCGCGGATCGCCGCGTATGTGATCGAGGCTGAGAACTTCGAGTCGATTCACAATCACTCGGCGTATGCGTTGATCGAGAACGACAAAGAGGCCGCAACGCGATAACTGCGTCGCGACTCTCAACTACCCCCACCGAGCGCGATGTACAGCGTGACCAGATTGATTGCCTCGGCCCGGCGCAACTGCAACAGCAACTGCTCAGCGGTAAAGAGATTTCGCTCGGCATCGAGCACCTCGAGATAGCTGATCACTCCTTCTTGGTAGCGCAATTGCGCAAGTTCAGCCAGTCGACGTTGGGCAATTGTGCCCCGCTCTTGTGCCGCAACTTGTTCGGCGAGCAGGCGTCGCCCCGCCAAAGCATCCGATACTTCCTGAAACGCGGTCTGAATCGCCTTCTCGTAATTGGCGACCGCGATCCGCTCGCGAGAACCAGCGACCGCAAGATTGCCGCGGCGGCGACCGAAGTCGAATAGCGGCACACTGATACTTGGGCCGAAGTGCCACGCAAGCCCACCATCACCGACCAGATCGTCTAGTTCAGTCGAAGCGTAGCCATACGATCCTGTCAGTGAGATGGACGGAAAATACGCCGCCCTTGCTGCTCCAATATTTGCGCGCGCTGCGCGCAGTCGGTTCTCGGCAGCCAGAATGTCCGGCCGGGCTTCGAGCAACTCGGAGGGCAGTCCAACGGCTATCTGACTGCGCGTCGACTGCGCGGCGAGCGGCAACGCTTTGGGCAAGGACTCATCGACTGACGCGCCGACCAGCACCGTTAGATAGCTCTCGTTCTTCGCCTTCGACAAGCGCAATGCGGCGAGGTCTGCCTCCGCCTGTCGTTGCAGTGTCTCGGCTTGTCGAAATTCCAGTTCGGACGTGACACCCGCTTCCAGTCTTCGCTGCGCGATGCGCAACGCGTCCTGGCGCGACTGCAATGTCGCCGCTGCAAGTTCGATCCGCTCGCTGGACTCGAGGACGGTAAGATAAGCCGAAGCGACGTCACGAATCAGCGAACGCCTGAAAGCGCTTGCCGCTTCGACGCTCGCAAGATACTGCGCGCGTGCGGCCGCCGACAGATTGCGCACACGTCCCCAGAAGTCGAGTTCAAACGCCGATAGAGCGGCGCCGATTGTATAGAGTTCCGCGATCGACTCTGCCCCACTCGCCGCAGGCGCGCTGGAGGCGCCGCGAGATCGAGATGCTTCGGCATTGACACTAACCGCTGGCAGTCGATTCGTCCGCTCGATCCGATACAAGCCACGCGCTTCATCGATCTGCGCGACCGCGACCGCGAGGTCGCGATTGTGCACGAGCGCGCTATCTATCAGGATCTCCAGCCGCGGATCGACAAAGAACTCACGCCATCCCAGATTGGCCGCACCGACCCCTGACTGCCGTTCTTCTTCTGTGCTCGCAGGATACTGATCGGCAATCGGTGGCTCGGGACGTACATGCGGCGGTGCCAACTGGCAAGCGCTGAGCGCAACCAACGGCAAGACCAGCACGACATTACGCATCGGCAGGGTTGTCATTCGCGGATGGGCCTTTGCGGGAGATCCAGCGCCGCACCGCAAGGTACAGCAGCGGTATAACGAAGATCCCGAGCGCCGTTGCCAGGATCATGCCACCCATCACGCCCGTGCCGACCGCAATACGGCTCGCCGCACCGGCGCCGGTAGAGACTACTAACGGCACCATGCCCAGTATGAACGCCAGCGATGTCATGATGATGGGACGCAGACGCAGTTTCACGGCGTTCATCGTTGCATCGAAGACGCTCCTGCCATCCGCTTCCTCCTCGATCGCAAATTCAACGATCAGAATCGCATTCTTGGCCGCCAGTCCAATGATGGCGATCAGTCCGACGTTGAAGTAGACGTCAGCCGGCAAGCCTCTCAGCATCGAAAACATGACCGCACCGAGCGCACCGAGCGGCACGACGAGCAGCACCGCCAGAGGAATCGACCAACTCTCATAGAGTGCCGCGAGCAGCAGGAAGACCACCACGAGTGACAAGCCCAGCAAGGCACCAACTTGTCCTCCCGCCCGCTTCTCCTCGTAGGAAATGCCGGTCCACTCGAACCCAAATCCATCCGGAAGCGAGTTGGCCAGTCGCTCCATTTCATCCATGGCCTCACCCGTGGATCGGCCTGCGGCCGATAGTCCGGAAATCGTCAT